>JANWZD010000010.1 GCA_025054935.1 Dehalococcoidia bacterium
TGATTGGCGCGGACGCGGATGAGGCGGTAGCCGGGGCGGCCCGCAAAGCGCGCGAACTCCTCCGGATACAGTCCGGGGAGGAAATTGGCTTCCCCTCGTTCAACAAGCCGCATCGCGTCGTTGCGGCAGGCGACGCCGACCATCGTGACCGTGTCGATCCCCGGCCGTCCCGCCCAGTAGTCGTCCCGAGCGCGAAAGTGCAGCGTGTCGGCGGTTCGTCGCTCGAGTGTGAACGCGCCGAAGCCGGCGATATTGTCCGACAGCCATTCGACCGCCCAGGGGTCTGCTGGGGTGGCGTGCAGCTTGGCAGCAGCGGCATCGACGATGTTATTAGTGGCGAAGGAGGTGTATGCGGCGAACTCTGGATTGGAGCGTCCGAGATTGAAGCGGAGGGTATAGTCGTCGAGCACTTCCAGGTCGTCGATCGAGCGAAGGCCGGCGAGGTGATTGGAGCGCCAATAGCCCACTTTTTGCAGGTGGTACACCCGCTCCCAGCTCCAGCGAACGCTCTCGGCGGTCAGTTCGTTGCCCCAATTGCTCTTCACGCCGCGGCGCAGCCGGAAGGTCCAGGTGCGGTAATCATTTGCCGGCTCCCAGCTGACCGCCAGCCTCGGCTGGAGATCTGTCGCGACAGGATAGCGGACGCCCTCGGCGTCTTCGGCGATCCGCGGGGTGGTCAGCGGCTCGTAGGGGATATGGATTTGGTGATAGCCCGCGGAGCGCCGCGCCCCTTGCCCAAGCCGTGTCGAGTCCGGATCCCAACTGACGGTGATACTGCTCTGAGCAACGGGCCAAACGACATCTTTTGGTGACGGCATCCTCCATCCTCCTCGCACAGCGGCAGCGCCGGCGCGCCGCATCAGCAGCAGTATGCCAGGCCGAGGCAGATACGGGATAATGGGTGACAGCAGGGCAGAAGGCCAGGTGAGGCAGGGAGATGAAAGAGCTCGACGTGATCGTGATCGGCGCCGGGATGGGGGGCTTGGCGCTCGGTCTCGCGCTCCAGCGCGCCGGTATCCCCGCCCAGATTTATGAGCAGGCTCCCGAGCTTTCGGAGGTCGGCGCCGGGATCATGCTGACCCCAAACGCGTGCCGCGCGCTCATGGCGCTCGACGTCTTCGACCCCGTGGACGCAAAGGCGCAGCGCCCCGGGGCGACGCATTACCGCGACTATCGCACTGGGGAGATCATCTCCACGGTCGCCTACGACGAGGAGTTTCAGCGGCGCTACCGCGGCCCCTATCTGACGATCCATCGAGCAGACCTCCAAGACGCCCTCAAAGAGGCGCTGCTTGCCCGAGCGCCTGGCATCCTGCACTTGAACCATATGCTCGTCGACGTTGAGCAGCACGACGGCAAAGTGAGCGCCGTTTTCGCCAACGGCGCCCGCGTGACCGGCGACCTTCTCGTCGGAGCGGACGGCATCAAGTCGCTCGTTCGCGAGAAGGTGTTTGGCTGGAAGGCCGCCAACTTCTCCGGGCATGTCGCCTATCGGGGCATGGTGCCGATCGACCGCCTCGGCCCGGAATACCGAACCGCCGACACCTCGACGACCCTCGGACCAGGCCAGCATTGGGTGATGTACACCGTCAAGAAAGGAGCGTTCCTGAACTACGTCGCTATCCCCGAGAGCGGAAGCTGGACGGCGGAAGGGTGGTCGGTGCCGGCAACCAAAGACGAGCTGCTCCACGAATTTCGCGATTGGCACCCGCGCTACCACGAACTGGTCGAGCAGACGCCTCACGACCGGATCTTCAAGTGGGGGCTGTTCGACCGCGACCCCCTGCCCGCTTGGGTGCGCGGCCGGGTTGCGCTGCTCGGCGACGCCGCTCACCCAACGACGCCGTTTATGGCGCAGGGCGCCGCGCTCTCCTTCGAAGACGCAGTTGTCCTCGGCCGTGCCCTCGCCCAAGCGGCACGCCCCGATGAGGCGCTCGCTTTGTACGAACGCGCACGGAAAGAGCGAGGAGGCTGGGTGCAGGTCCGTTCTCGCTTCTTCGGACAGCTCTATCACAAGCAAGCGCCTGCCGACGAGATCTCGGCTGAGCGCCGCGCCGCCAACGATGTCCTCTACAGCTACGATGCGGCCACAGTCCCGCTGACGTAGCGCCTCCCCCAGAATCTCTCAGGAAGCGATGATCGGCGCGCTGCCGACCAGCGTCAGGTCATCCACTGCTTTGAGAAGCGCGTCCGCGAGGTCAGCGCGCGAGATGCGGGCCCCAAATCCAGCCGCGAAATAGCCAAGCCGATAGCGGCCGGTCCGCGGGCCATCCACGAGGAAGGGGGCGCGGATCACCGTCCAGTCCCGGTCGCTCGCCCGCAGCAGCGCTACCGCCCGCGCCGCGTCCTCGATCACCGGGCGGGCAATGCGCCGAAGCAGCCAGCGGATAACAGCAGTGGCGAAGCTGGGAGGGTCCTTGGGGTCGGGAACACCGGCACCGGAAGAGATGACGATCCGCCGGACGCGAGCCTCCTGCATCGCGGCAAGGATATTCGCGATCCCGCGCGAAACCGCCTCTTTCGGTCCTTCGCGTCTTGGCGCGAGGGCGGCGATGACCGCGTCGACGCCCGCGACGGCGCGACGGACCGCGTCGAGATCCGTCACGTCGCCTTGAACGAGCGTAAGCCGCTCGTGGCGAAGCGGGAGCTTGGCAGGATCGCGGACAAAGGCAACGACCTCGTGTCCTGCCGCCAATGCTTGGTCAACGACCAGCCTTCCGGTTCGTCCACTAGCGCCGAACACGGCGATCTTCATCGGCGAGTCTCCGAAAAGAGGGTCCTGACGAGTACAGGAGCAACTATACCGCTTTCAGCGCGTCGCCATTCCGCATCTTTTCAAGCGGCGCAGACGAGGGCTCACTAGAGGGTGCAAGAGGCAGCCTGCAGGCCAGCCGCACTCATCGACGAAGGCATTGTCTCCTCAGCCGCGGCGGTCGCTCTCTCGTTGCGCCGGCCGGACATGAGCGCGCGGGCGGAGCGACTGACGAGGGGGCTCCTCACTGCGCCGGTGTCGAGCGCGCCCCCCTCGGCTCACTCCGCCGTGCCCGGCCTCCGCTGGCAACCGTGGTCGCGAGCGACGAGCAGGGCGCGTCACGCGCAGAGCAGGAGGCGGCGACCCCGCTTTGATTTGGGGGAAGAGCCGGCCGCTCCTGAGCGCGCGGAAGAGGAGGCGTCGTCAGCGCGCTTGGAACCGCGGCGGTCGGCGCTCCATCCATGCGCGAGGCCCCTCTTTGGCATCGTCGGTCGCAAGCAGCCGCTGATAGGCGAGGTGGCTGAGGCGGGCAGCAGCCTCGAGCGGGAGGCTGAGCGTCGACCAGAGGATCTCCTTAATCGCGCGCACTGCCAGCGGCCCGTTGGCGCACAGCCTCTCGGCATAGGCTGTGGCGGCGTCCAGCAGTTCGCCGCTCGGCACAACGCGATGGACCAAGCCGATGCGATAGGCATCGGCTGCCGTGATCCAGTCGCCGAGGGCGAGCGCCTCGAGCGCATGGGCATAGCCGATCAGGCGCGGAAGCAGGAGCACGCCCACCGGCGGGATCAGGCTCATGCTGGCTTCTGAGAAGCGGAAGCGGGCATGCTCGGCCGCGATCCGAAAATCGCAGCGCAACGCGCGCTCCACCCCGCCGCCGACAGCAACCCCATTGATCGCTGCAATCACCGGCTTCCATGTCTCCGGTTCGAGAGCGGGTCGTCTTACCTCTCCGCGCGCCCACACCCCTTGCCAGTCGTTCAAATCCCCGCCCGCCGAAAACGCCTGGTCGCCTGCCCCGGTGAGGATCAGAACCCAGCGGTCGGGATCGCGGTCGAAGGTAGCGATCGCCTCGTCCAGTTCGCGCTGCGTTTCGAAATCGACCGCATTACGCTTCTCTGGCCGATTGATCGTCAGGTAGGCGATGCGTCCCCGCGTTTCATAGAGGATGGCCATGATGCCTCTCCGATTCTGGGAAGCCCAAAGGCGGCGCGAGTTTCCGCGATCTCCTCATCGCGCGGTCGGGCATAACTGAGCGAGCGGCTTCGCAGAAGCCCGGTTTTCTCGTGAAGTTCGATCAGCATCTCGAGGTTCTTGATCCCCGCTGTCACGAGGTCAACGACGGCCGCCCCGCTCGCTGGCTCCTCGACAATCCCGTCGACCGCGAGCGCGACAGAAAGCAGGGTCTCGGCAGGGACGATCACCTCCGCGCCGCGCTCAATCAGCCCCCGCGCCGCTTCGAAAAACGCCTCATGCACGGCGGCCCGCGCGCCGCTCGCGATCGCGGCATTGAACGCTGCCGCGGACATCCCGATCTCGCTCCAGCCGACCAGCCGGCCTTCGAGCCCGTATTTGCGGACGTTCCGTAGGAGCGGGAGCACATGCTTGCCCGGGCGCACCCCGGACGGCGAGGGGATCGTCACCAGCGCAAAACGCTCGCCCAGCTGGTTCGCGAGATGGATCGCGCTCTCGAAAATCCCGGTGACGGGAATGTGGAGCAGCTCTTTGCTCTCGGTCAGGGCGGGCTCGGCGCTCTGGCCGATCAGCACCCCGTCATACCCTTCCGCTTCAGCGCGCTGGATCGTCTCGAAAATTTCGCGAGCGGCATAAAACTTGAAGTACTCATACGGCCAGAGCGACGCCCGCCCCCCGCGTTTCGGAGTGCGGAGATCGATCGTCGTGTCAGGGCGTTTGACCCGAGCGAAGACGGTCTCCAGCAGTTCAAAGACCGCGCCGCGGATCCCCATCAGGGGGGCAGGATACTGGTACCAGATCCGCATCATTGGCGCTCCGCAAGCGCCTTCTGCACGACAGCCAGCTGGCGCTTCATGCGGCCGTGCTGGATCGCCGGCTGCGGCCCCGCCGGCGCGACGCGCAGGCAGACGAAGGTTGGCCCAGCCCCGGCAAGGATCTCCGGCAGCAGCGCCCGCAGCTGGTCAGCGCTTTCCGTGGTATAGGCGCGGGGGTAGCCGGCCGCTTTCGCCAGCAGCGCAAAGTCGAGGCGTCCTGCCGCGGGGATCGGCTGCCCGCCGGTGATGTTGTACGCCCGGTTTTCAAAGACGAAATGGACGAGGTTTGCCGGCTGCGCTTGAGCAATCGTCGCCAAGCTCCCGAGATTCATCAGCAGACTGCCGTCTCCATCCAGGCAGAGCACCTGGATGTCCGGCCGCGCCAGCGCGATCCCGAGCGCCAACGACGACGCTTTGCCCATACAGCCGATAAGCGGGAGATGCAGCGGGTCATCGCCGACGACATCGTCCCACTGAAAGATCGCCGTCATCGTCGTCACCACTACTTGGGTGGTTCGTGCCGCGGCGATGGCACGGACCGCCTCCAGTGCTGGGCCCATTACTCATACTCCGCGCCGACTAGGACCGCCACTGGCCCGCCTCGCTCCTGCGCCTGCCGATACGCTGCCGAGATGCGTTCGGCGTGCGCATCGTCGACGACGAGAGAATAGGGAATGCCCCACGTCTTCAGGGAAGGCTCAAGGAAGCGCGCCGCCGAGTCGGTGAGCGGACCGTTCTCTTTCCAGCCGCGGTAGCCGATCATCATGAGAAGCGGCAGCCCTAAATCGAGCGCCAGCCCGCGGATCGAGTCGCCGGATTCGTAGTAGCCGGTGCTCTGCATCTGGACAATCGGCCGCGCGCCCCCGACCAGAAGGCCGGCTGCAATCGCGATCGTCTCCCCTTCCCGCGCCACCGGCACGAGGGTCAATTGCGGGGTGTCGACGATCGCGCGGTACATCACGCCGGCTTCGCTGTCCGGCAGCCAGACAATGTGGGTGACGCCGCAGGCGAGAAACTCGGCAAGCACGCGCCGGGCAGTCAATGCCATTTCCCCTCCTTGCCCGTGAGATGACGGGCGAGTATCTCGCTGCCCTGCCAAGGCCAGCACGACCCATCCTCGATGCGAGGGCATGCAGTTGTGATGTAAGCGAGCGTACTCGATGCGGGCGTTATTGCGCGCGGTAGACGCGGTCGAACCGGGAGAGAAGCGGGGCCGTCAGCTCAACATGCTGGATGGTGGGACCATGGGCGACAAAGCGCGGCGTCGTGAGCAGGAAAATGCCCGGCACGTCGGCAAGAAGCGCCCGGTGCGCTCGCTGCATACCACGTCCCCAGAAGAGAGCGGAACGGAGCGCGCTGTCTTACTCTGCCGACTGGGAGAAGCCGCAGCCGATTAGGGTAGGACGATGAGCGACCATGCGAGGCCGTCGGGCGTGACGACCAGCGCGCTCTCCTCGCCGAACTCATTCTCTCGGCGCGCGCCGACGGTGCAGCCAAGCGCCCGCGAATCGGCCAGCACCCCCTCAAGGTCGGCCGTGCGGAACGAATGCCACGTGATGCCGAGCGCGCCGGGCTGACAGACTGCGCGCGCATCGGGCGCGAGGTAGTAGGGCTGGAATGTGAACAGCTGCCCCTCCACAAACCCCGGAGCAACCAGCCGCGTGTAGAGAAGACGCTGGCCTGGCCGCAGCTCGAGATGAACGCGCGCGCCGACCCGGCCGTCGTGCAGGTCGTGCGAGGCCAGCCGCTCATAGCCGAGCGCCGCCGTAAACCAATCGAGGGCGGTCTCGAGCGGCAGCACCACGCCATGATGAGTGAAGGGCCCGACGCCGCGGGGTGAGCTCGGATAGGTATGGCCGTAGCCCGGCCGCGTAAAGCCGGTGCGGCCGAAGAACACTTGGCGGGTCTCTGGGCCGGTGACTAAAAATTCGCGCATCACGATCGGCCGGCGAAAGAAGCTCGGTGTCGAGTCCTGCGGCCCCATCCAGCTGCGCACGAGGTCATTCACTTTCCATCCTTCACCGGCCGCCTCTCCTTCCTTGAAACTGTCGTAGAGGTCGACCACCCCGTCGACCAGCGCTGCCGACCAGCGCATCCCGTAGGAGATGCAGGGAAAATCTGCGGGACGGCCCGGCCGCGGCCGCTCCCAGTTGACGAGCCGGACAAGGCTGTACGCCGCATGCGCGCCGTTCTGCAGCCGCAGCACGCGCGCGGCGCTCCGCCAGCCATAGAGGGTCTCCGCCTGGTCCGCCTCGAGAACCCCCGCGGCGACGCGCTCGTAGCCCAGTTCGTTCCAATACCGCTCTGCGGCGGCAAGGTCGGAAACGCCGACGATCGCCTCGTAGACCGGCCCAACCCGCGCCATTGTTCCTCCTGCTTTTGCCATTGTTGGCACATCCTTGCTAGGCTATGTGCCAATCGGCACCAGCGTAGCAAAGACCGCCGGGCAAACGGCTAACCGGCGGGGAAGGAGGGTCGTTGCGCGCGTCTCTTCTCCGGTCCGTTCCCCTGCTGACGCTCGCCATCGCCACTGCCTGCGCTCCAACCGTCCCCACCGCGCCGACCGGCGGAGCAGCGCCGGGCGACGCTCCGCAGCGCGCCGAAAACCAGCGCCTCACGGTCGGCTACGCCGGCATCTGGTCGACGCTCGACCCGACGACGATCAACATCGGCCGCGCCTACGAGATTTTTGAAACCCTCGTCTGGGCCGACCCGACCGGCAAGAACACCGAGCCCTTGCTTGCCACCAGCTGGACCCTCGTCAACCCGACAACCTGGGAGTTCAAGCTGCGGCCGAACTCTCGGTGGCACAACGGCGACCCGGTGACCGCCGCGGATGTCAAGTGGTCGTTTGACCATTACACCAACCCTGCCCTCCGCTCTCCGATTGCCACGCGCATCCCCCTCTACCAAGAGGCAGAAGTCGTCGATGCTTCTACCGTCCGCCTCATCACGAGGCAGCCCGACCCGATCTTCCTGCGGGCGATCATGGACGTGCCGATCCTGCCGAGCGCCTACTACGAACGGGTCGGTCCGGGCGAATTCCGCACCGCGCCGGTCGGGAGCGGGCCGTGGCGGCTGAAAGAGTTCCGCGCCGAGGATCGGGTTGTTCTCGTTCCCTTTGAGGGGCACCCGACCCGCAAGCCGATTCTGACCGAACTGACAATCCGCGCGATCCCCGAGCTCTCCGCTCGCGTCGCCGGGATCCGCACCGGCGAACTCGACCTGATCATCGACATCGCGCCCGACCAAGCCGAGACCTTGCGCCGCGAAGGGCTGGAGCTGCGTTCGACGCCAGTCGGCCAGATCTGGGGCTTCTGGATGGACTCGGTGATTGAGGGGTCGCCGACGATGGACCGCCGCGTCCGGCTCGCGATCAACTACGCGATCGACCGCGAGGCGATCGTCAAAAACATCTATCGCGGCTTCCAGAACCTCGCCGACGGGCAAGTAGTCTCCCGCGAGACGTTCGGCTACAACCCCTCCCTCCGCAGCTACCCCTACGACCCCCAACGGGCGCGCGCCCTGCTCGCCGAAGCGGGATACCCGAACGGGTTTAAGACGCAGATGTCCGGCCGCACCCAAGTCGCAACCACTCAGGCCCTCCTCCAGTTCGTGCAGGCGAACTTGAAAGATGTCGGCATCGACGCCGAGATCGTCGCTATCCCGCCCGGCACCGGCGTGCTCGACCGGTTCATCGGCACCGTTCAGCGCGAGCCGCTGTTCTTCATCGAAATCGTCACCCGCCCGGCGATGGATGCCTCCTTCGCCTACACTTGGTTCCTCTCGACCAACCCGGGGTCGAACGGGATGGGCACCAAGCACTACAACAACCCGCGCTTCGACGAGATCTTCCGCCAAGCGCAGACAGAGATGGATCGGGCAAAGCGCGAGCAGTTGCTTCAGCAGCTCGGCCAGATCCTGTACGACGATCCGGCGTACGTGCCGATCCTGTCCTACAACTTGATCACCGCGAACCGGCCTGAGGTGCGCGGGATCGTCTTCCGCGTGACCGACCAGCCGAACTACGACTCGGCCTTCCGCGTCAAGTAGCGCGGCGCGCGCTTACTTGCCCTGCTGCTGAGGGGGTTCTCCCCTCGGCAGCAGCCTCGTCTGCCCGTCGGCCAGCGCGCTGCAGTCTGTCGACCGCTCCGGAGGAGAGCGACCGCCTACAGCGAAACGACCTGCATCCGGCTCGGGCCAACGCCGACAAGCGTGACCGGGGCGCCGAGCACCTCGCCAACCCGCTCGACGTACCGTTTCGCATTCGGGGGAAGGTCTGCAAACTGCCGCGCTTCGGTCGTCGGCGTCTGCCAGCCGGGGAGCGTCTCGTAGATCGGGACACAGCGCTCGAGGGCGTCGAGATCTGCCGGCAACGTGTCGATGCGGCGGCCATCCAGTTCGTACGCCACCGCGATCTTCACCTCGGCGAAGGAATCGAGGATATCGAGCCGCGTGATCGCGATCTTCGTCACGCCGTTGACATCGCAGCCGTAGCGGCCCAGCACGCCGTCCAGCCAGCCGCAGCGGCGCGGCCTTCCCGTCCGGGTTCCGTATTCGTGGCCGATTTCGCGCAGCCGGTCGCCAAGCTCGCCGTGAAGTTCCGTCGGCAGCGGACCGCCGCCCACCCGCGTCGTGTAGGCTTTGACCACCCCGATCACGTCGGTGACGGCCGTCGGCCCGAGCCCGACGCCGAGACATGCGCCCGCTGCGGTCGGGTGCGACGAGGTGACGTAGGGATAGGTGCCTAGGTCAAGGTCAAGGAGCGTCGCTTGCGCTCCCTCGAGCAGCACCCGCCCGCCGCGCCGGACAACCTCGCGCACGAGGGCGCCTGTTTCCGCGACGAAGGGCGCCAGCCGCTCCGCGTAGCCGCAATATTCCTCATAAAGCGCCTCAAAGTCGAGCGGCGTGCCGCCGTAGACGCGGGTGATCAGCGCGTTCTTGCGCTCGAGAACGTTCGCCAGCCGCTCCCGAAACAGGTCGGGCCGGATCAGTTCCGCGACGCGGATCCCATCGCGCGAGGTCTTGTCGCCGTAGGCGGGGCCGATCCCGTTCAGGGTCGTGCCGATGGCAAAGCGGCCGCGAGCGCGCTCCTCCGCCTCCTCGATGATCACGTGGTAGGGGAAGACCACATGAGCGCGGTCGCTCACCCGCAGGTTGTCCACCGAGACGCCGCGGGCGCGCAGTTCGTCGATCTCCTCCAAGAGCAGGCCGGGAGTGACCACCGTGCCGTTGCCGATCACGCAGAGACAGTTGGGATTGAAGATCCCGGAAGGGACCAGCTTCAGCTTGAATTCGCCGAGGTCGTTGATGACCGTGTGGCCGGCGTTTGCGCCCCCCGAGTACCGGGCGACGACATCGCAGTCACGCGCGAGGAGGTCCACGACTCGTCCCTTGCCTTCATCTCCCCAGTGAACCCCCACGACGACAGTGACCGGCATTACTCCGCTCCTTGGATGTGAGAACAACAACCGGTCGAGTATAGCAAGCCGCTTTACGAGCGACGCGCTTCCCCGCTTGCTATACTCCGCGCCGCCGGCATCGAGGGAGCGAGCGGAGTGCGCGTCGCGATTGTTCACGACTGGCTGAATCAGACTGGAGGCGCCGAGAATGTCCTCGACGTCCTGCACGAACTGTATCCCGACGCCCCCATCTATACCTCGATGTACGACCCCGTCCTCATGCATCCCAAATACCGGCAGTGGGATATTCGCACCTCGTTCATGCAGCGGCTGCCCGGCGTGACGCGGCACCACCAGCCGTACTTGCCGCTTTATCCCTTGGCGTTCGAGTCGTTCGACCTCTCGGCGTATGACCTCGTCATCAGCAACAGCAGCGGATTTTGTCACGGCGTGGTGACGCGCCCGGAAGCAGTGCATATCAACTACTGCCTGACCCCTCCTCGCTACTGCTGGATGCTGCCGCAGTATCTCGAGCGCGAGCGGGTCGGACGGGTTGCGCGCCGGCTCCTTCCGATCCTCGTCTCGGCGCTGCGCCTGTGGGATGCCGTGGCCAGCCAGCGCGTCGACCACTTCATCGGGATCTCGCGCGCCATCGCTGCCCGCATCCGCAAGTTCTATCGTCGTGACGCCGAGGTCATTTATCCGCCGGTCGAAACGTCGAGGTTCGCTCCTCAGCGCGAGGTCGGGGAGTACTACCTGATCGTCTCGCGCTTGATCCCGTACAAGCGGGTCGACTTGGCGATCCGCGCGTTCAATCTGCTCGGCAAACCGCTCTGGATCGTTGGCGACGGCCGCGACCGACCTGCCCTCGAGCGGATTGCCGGACCGACGATCCGCTTCCTCGGCCGCCTTCCCGCAGGTGAGGTAGAGCGGTTGTTTGCCCAATGCCGAGCGCTTATCTTCCCCGGCGAGGAGGATTTCGGCATCACCCCCGTCGAAGCTCAAGCCGCAGGGCGCCCCGTTGTCGCGTTCGGCGCGGGCGGCGCGCTCGAAACGGTGCTCGACGGTCAGACCGGCGTCTTCTTTCACGAACCGACAGCAGAGTCGTTGGCCGAAGCAGTCGAACGCGTGGAGCGCCTTCCTTTTGACCCCGACCAAGCCGTCCGCTGGGCACGCACCTTCGACACGGCCATCTTCCGCGAACGGCTCACCCGTTCGGTAGCGCGCGCCATCGAGCGCCACGCGCTTGCGGCGTCATGACTGACCGCCGACGTTCCTCCTTCCGCGCTAGTGGGCGCCGCGGCGCAGTGCCCATGCGGGGACGCGGGCTTGGCCACGCCGTTCGCGAGTGGCTGGCCGACCGGACCGTCCGCCGCAAGTGGCGGCGCCTTTCTCTCAGCGACTGGCTTGTCGTCGCGGTCGCGGTCGTCGTGACGGCCGCCTTCCTACTCCTGCTTGGAATGCAGGCGCTCTGGCTTGCCATCCTCGTCGGCCTAGCAGTCGCAGTCTATCTCTATCGCGAGCTGGGAGCATAGACGCAGCAGCAAAGAACCTCCTCACGATCGGTCTGCTGTCTGGTCCCGCTGCAAGGGCTGGGCTATACTGTTCCCGTCGAATGCGAAGGCAAACGGCAGTGCCTGGCCGCTGCTGGCGGGGTATCACGTGACGACCGAAGAAGCGCCTGTCCCACGTCGGAGCGCGATCGATGTCCGATCGGCATTCCGGGAGATCATCGAAACCATTCTTTTGACCCTGATCATCTTCCTGGTCGTCCGCGGCCTCGTGCAGCCCTACCGGGTCGAGGGCACCAGCATGGAGCCGAACCTCCATTCCGGCCAGTTCCTCCTTGTGAACAAGGCAGTCTATTTCCACATCGACAACGAGACCCTCGGCAAATTCCTCCCCTTCCTCCAACGCCCTGACGGCCGGCCGTTCTACCTGTTCCAGGCGCCAGAGCGCGGAGATGTCGTCGTCTTCCGCTTCCCGAAAGAGCCGTCGCGCGATTTCGTCAAGCGCGTGATTGCGGTTCCCGGCGAAACCGTCGAGATCCGCAACGGCGTCGTCTACATCAACGGCCAACGGCTGCACGAGCCATACTTGCGTGACCGCGCCAGTTACAACTTTGGTCCCGAGAAAGTGCCGCCCGGCCACTTCTTCGTCCTCGGCGATAACCGCGACAACTCAAGCGACAGCCATGTCTGGGGCATGGTGCCGAGCGAGATGATCATCGGCAAAGCCTGGATCTCCTACTGGCCGGTGAGCGAGTGGGGGCTCGCCCCCAACTACCGGGTCACTGCCGGGAACTGACCCCTCCTCTCGCGCAGCCTGCTCTTCGCCCGCACGCTGCTCAGGCACACGGCAGCACTGTCCCGACAATTGCGCTCGAATCTGCACCAGCGGATTGAACTAACGTTCGCCTGCCCGTATACTCGCTTGCATGACGCTCGATCTCTCCCAGATCGCTGAGCAGCTCGGCACGCTGCGCGAGACACTGCAGGAGCGCGCGGCCGCCCGTTCGCGGGCGACTCGGCGCGCCGCGACGCTCTTGGCTAGCACGCCGCTCTTTCGCATCGAGGACCGGATCGCGCTCGCAGGAAAGCGGCTCACCCTGCCGGTGCCGGAACTGCATGGGCAGCTCGCGGAGCGGCGCGCGATCCGCACTGCTCCCTCCGACTACGCTGTCGTTGCCGCTGACGGCTCAATGATCGAAATCGATCGCCACAGCCCGCTCGGCTGTTATGTCATTAATATCGGCTGGGCGGTCCTCCGCTACGGCGCTGCGCCTGCCTGCGAACTGAAGGCAGAAGCGAGCCTCGAGACGCGCTCGCTCGCCTACGTCGACCCTGACGACCACACCGTTCGCCGCCTCGATGGACAGCTGCTCGGCATCCAACGCTCGATCGAAGAATTCGAGCGAATCGCCTCGCTCGTCGAGCGGCTGCCGCTCGAACTGCCGGCACTCGCGATGGTCGACAACCCCCTCACTGTCTGGGGGCTCGCCGACCCGCGGGTGAAAGGCTTCATCCGCGCTCGCTCGGCCCAAGGCGGCCCGTCGCTGCTGGAGCGCTACGCTGAGGCGCTCGCCCGCGTCGAGCGCGCCTGCCAGAACCGGCAAGCAGCGCTCGTCGGCTATGTCTCGTCGCCATCGCTGGAGTTTGTCGCCAATCTGCTCCGCGTCGCCGAGTGCCCCCATCCCGTCTGCGACTGTCGCCACTACTGCCCGTCGAGCAACCCTGACGAGCGGGATTGCCGGACGGCCGGCACTTCGGACGCCGCCCTCTTCCAAGCGTTCCTTAGTGCGGGGGAGCACTCGAGCCTCTTCCGCGGCCGCCGCGCCGGCGCCGAGGATGCCGGCCCCGACATCTGGTTCTGCTATCTCCACACTGGCGAAGAGATAGCGCGCATCGAAATGCCGGAATGGGTCGCCCGCGACCCGGCGCGCACCGAGCTTGCGCTCGCCCTCGTCTTCGACCAAATCCAGCGAGGGCACGGCTACCCCGAGGCGCTGATCGAAGCGCACGAGCGCGCCGTGATCCGCGCCGAGGACCGCGAGATGTTCCAGCGCCTCGTCGCCGAATGCCTCGTCGCCGCCGGCTTGCCGGAAGACGGCACCGCGAAGGCGCGGAGTAAGCGGGTGCGCGGTGTCTGAGCTCGCTCGCGAGACCCGGCTCGCTCACGCCGGCATCGCCCGCCCGCCGCTCGACCAGCGGGCAACCGTGCCCCCCATCCACGCCTCGGTGACCTGGCTGCTCGAGCGCCAGCGCGACCTCGACCGGGCGCTCGCGACAGGCGACCGCTTCATCTACGGCCGCAACAGCAATCCGACTGTCGCTCTCTTTGAAGACGCCGTGGGCAGCCTTGAGGGCGGCGAGGCAGTCGCGTTCGCTAGCGGCCAAGCGGCGCTCCACGCCGCGCTCGCTGCTGTCGCGCTTCGTCCCGGCGACACGGTCGCCTTTGCCCGCGATTGTTACGGCATGACGCGCACTCTGGTGCTGGAAACGCTCGCCCCGCTCGGGGTTCGCCCGCTCGCGATTGAGGCGAACGACCCGGTTCGCGCGCGCGCCGCGCTCGCCGGGGGGGAGCGTGTCCGTGCCGTTCTCGTCGAAGCGCTCTCCAACCCGCTCGTTCGCGTCGCCGACCTCGCCGCTCTTGCCGATGCTGCCCATGCGGCCGGCGCGCGCCTTCTCGTTGATGCCACGCTCGCCACGCCGCTGCTCGTGCGTCCCCTTGAGCACGGGGCGGACCTCGTCGTTCACAGCGCCACAAAGTACCTTGCCGGTCACGGCGATGTTCTCGCCGGCATCGTCTGCGGAGCGGGCGAGCTGATCGGCGCTGTTCGCCGCCACCGCGCCGTCACCGGCAGCGCGCTCGGCCCCTTCGAGGCGTGGCTGGCGCTGCGCGGGCTGCGGACGCTTGCCCTCCGGCTCGACCGCCAATGCCGCAACGCCGCCGCGCTCGCCGCCTGGCTCGAGGAGCATCCCGCCGTCGGCCGGGTCTCCTACCCGGGGCTCCCCTCCCATCCCGACCACGCCCTCGCCGCCCGACTTTTCGACGGCGGACGGTTTGGCGCGATCATCAGTTTTGAGCTCGCCGACGGCACGCTGACGACCGTCGAGCGTCTGCTCGACGCGCTGGCGCTCTGCCTCCCCGCGACGACGCTGGGAGACCTCGTCACCGAACTTTCTTCTCCCGCCCTTGCTTCCCACCGCTCGCTCTCTCCCGAGGAACGCCGCGCGGCTGGAATTGGAGATCGCCTCGTCCGCCTCTCGGTCGGCATCGAGGACCTCAGCGACCTGAAGCGAGACCTCGCCCACGCGTTGGAGGCAGCGCATGACCGCTAACCGGATCGGCGAAGTGCTGCATGCGACGACCACCGCATTCACCGCCGCCTGCGATGACCTGCATCGGCCGCCGCCGTTCGGCTCCTTGGTCTACGCTTCTGACGGCGAGCGCGACGTGCTCGGCCTCGTCTACGCTCAGACCACGGGGAGCGTTGACCCGGGGCGTCCGGCGATCGTGCGCGGGCGCGATCTTGGCAGCGAGGAAGAGGTCTATCGGAAGCATCCCCAGCTCGGCACCCTGCTGCGGACGGACATCCAAGCGCTGGTAGTGGGGTTTATTCAGGATGGACGCATCCGGCAGCATCTGCCGCCCCAGCCGCCGAGGGTTCACGCTTTTCTCTATCAAGCCGATGACCAGCTTGTCGGCCAGTTCTTTCACCAGCTCGACTTTCTGTCGATCGTGCTCGGCACTGCGACCGCCGCGCCGGTGGATGAATTGATAGCAGCGGCGATCCGGCATGCCCTCGACCGCGCCTCGGAGGAGAAGCGGCGCGAGTTGGCGGTTCGCGCCGGCCGCGAACTCGTCGTGCTTTTGCGCGGAGACCCCGTGCGCGTTGGAGCAGTTCTGCGGAGGATGTGCGGATGAGCGTGGAACGACAGCTTGGCGTCGTGATCGGCGGTTCGCTCAAGGAGGGGGTGGAGGTCAAGCTCGACCCGGCGGTTTCGGTGGAGGAGGTGAAGGTCGGCGCCTATGTCGTCGTAGAGGGGGAGACGAAGCGATTCTTCTGCCTTGTCACAGACGTGCGGCTTGCGGCGCTCGACAGCCGAGCGCTCACCGCACCGCCTGCGTTCGATGACGACCTGCTGGCCGAGGTGTGGTCGGGTGCCGGCGTCTACGGCGTGATCGAAGTCATGCCCTTGCTCACGCTCGACCGGCGTACCGGCGCCCTCGACGGGCCGCAGCCGGTCAAATCGGTGCCGCGCCATTTCGCTCCGGTCCGCGAGGCAGCCGAGGAGGATGTTGCGCTCGTCTTCGGCCGCGATGAAGGCTCGTTCTTTGAAATCGGCACTCCGATCGACATGGAGACGAAGGTCTGTCTCGACCTCGCGAAGCTGGTCGAGCGGAGTGTCGGCGTCTTCGGCAAGAGCGGCACCGGCAAGACCTTCCTGACGCGGCTGCTCCTCGCCGGGATCATCCAGCGTCAGGTCGCGGCTACCCTCGTTTTCGACATGCACAACGAATACGGCTGGCAGGGAAGCGGCGAGAGCGACCCCCCGCCGGAGGGGCTGAAGCGGCTGTTCGGAGAGCGGGTGAGCATCTTCTCGCTCGACCCGCCGAGCACTCGTCGCCGCGGCGCGCCGTGCGACTTTGAACTCGCGATCGGCTACGACCAGATCGAGCCGGAGGACATCGAACTGCTGGCCGAGACACTCGGGCTGAGCGGCCCGATGATCGAGGCGACGCACCTGCTGGAGCGGCAGTACGGCAGGCGCTGGCTCGCCACGCTGCTCGAGGCCAGCACCGACGCCGACCGGCAGCAGCTTGCCGCCGGGCTCGGCGCCCATGCCGCCTCGGTCGGCGCGCTCTGGCGGAAGCTGTCAAAGCTCGCGCGGTTCGACTTCCTGAAGAGGGAACCCCCGGCAGACTACCTGAGGGCGATCCTCGACCGGCTGGCGAGGGGGGTCAATGTGGTCATCGAGTTCGGCAAGTTCCGCTCACTCGAGGCGTACATCCTCGTCGCCAACGTCCTGACGCGCCGCATCCACCATCACTACGTCGACGCGATGGAACGCGCGCTGGGGGAGGGAAGAGAAGAGCCGCGGCCGCTGGTCATCACCATCGAGGAGGCGCACAAGTTTCTCCATCCCCGCGTCGCCAGCCAGACGATCTTCGGCGAAATTGCCCGCGAGATGCGCAAGTACAACGTGACCCTCCTCGTCGTCGATCAGCGGCCGAGCGGGATCGACGAGGAGGTGCTGTCTCAAATCGGCACCCGGCTCTGCTGCCTGCTCGACAACGACAAGGATGTCGATGCGGTGCTTGCCGGCGCCTCTGGCAAGAGCGAACTGCGGTCGGTGCTCGCGCGTCTAGAGACGAGACAGCAGGCGCTTATTTTCGGCCACGCCGTGCCGATGCCGGTTGTCATCAAGACCCGCAACTACGGTCCCGAGTTCTACCGAGCTGTCCGCACGTTCCGTGACCTTGCCACGCTCAGTTGCGAGGAGCGCAGAGAGGCGCACGAAGCGATCGTCCGAGAACTTTTTGACTAGCGGGCTGCGCTCTCGTCAGACCGCGGCGAGGCGCGCGAGGAGGGCGAGCGTGCGCTCGTCCTCAAGACCGGCGATTGGGGAGACCAGCACCTCCCCCTTTGCCCACGCCGCAAGGTCAAGCAGCCCGCGCTCGACAGCCTCTTCTCCGCCCGCAATGACAAGAGCGTCGATCATCGCATCGCTCCACGCGCCGTCGCGCGCCTCCGGGTAGCCGGCGCTCGCGAACATCGCCTGGTAATGCGGCAGCCGAACGTAGAAGCTGAACTGCTTACGAACAGCGTCGCGGATCGCCTCGCGGTCGGCGGAGACTGTCACTACCGCGTGCGCGACGATGGGCGGGGCAGGCCGACCAGCCCGCTGCGCCCCCCGCTCCACCGCCGGGCGAGCGATCTCGCGGATGTAGGATGCGGGCGTTATCCAGCTAATCGCCCCGTCTGCAACTTCGCCGGCGAGTTCAAATGCTGCCGGCCCGAGCGCCGCGATCATCACTGGCATCGGCGTGGGAGAGGCGATCCGCGCTTGGGCGCGGTAGAAGCGGCCGGCGAAGTCAACTTCGCCTCGCTCGACGAGCGTTTTGATAATCGTCACATACTCGCGCAGGTGCGCGAGCGGCTTGGCATAGGCCGCGCCGAAGCGCGCCGCGCCCAGCACCGAGGCGACCCCGATACCCAGCCGAAACCGGCCGCCCGAAAGCTGGGCCGCTATCTGGCCGAGCAGCGCCATCGCAACAGGAGACATCGCCCACATCGTCGCGATGCCCGTGCCAAGGCGGGCGCGCGCAAGGCGCGGCGCCGTCGCGATCGCGAGACCGACCGGGTCGAGCCCTGACCCGCCGGTGAACCAGACCGCCGAGAAGCCGTGCTGCTCCTTGCGGAGCGCGTCTTCGACTGCGGCGGCAGTGTCGCGGCCGCCGGCCGGAGTGCCAATCACCAGCTGCGCCATCGTTCCTCCTCTCTCCCTCATGCCCCCGCGAGTGCGAGATACCCGCGGTAGGCAGCGACCGGGTCACGCTCGGCTCCGCCAGGACTGAGCAAAACGACGTCGGCACCCGCCTCTCGATAGGCGGCGATCCGCTCCCGCGCCGCTTCCGGCGGGCCCGCGATGCCGAGCCGCAGCACATCTTCATCGCGGATCGTTCCGTCAACGATCGAAACCCCATTCTCGCGCAGTTCGCGCTGGTAGAACGGCAGCCGCGCGTAGCCCGCTACCGCAGCGCGCAGCAGCGGAAGCGCTTCTTCTTGGGTCGGGCGCAGCACCGTGTTGACAATTGGGTAGATCCGGAGCGCGGCGCCATCGCGGCCGGCGGCGGCCGCCTCCTCGTTCAAGATGCGCCGGATCGTTCGGATCTGCTCGAGCGTCGCGAGAGAGAGAATGACGCCGTCGGCAACCTGAGCAGCGAGGCGGACGCTGCCGTAGCCAAGCGCCGCGAGGATAATCGGCACCCGGCGGCGCGGAGCCCAAGCATTGGCCGGTCCTGTGATCTGGTAGCGCTCTGTCCGCACTTCGATCCGCTGTCCGCCCGAGTCGAGAACGGCACGCACTGCCGTCACGAAGTCGCGCATCCGGCTGAGCGGCTTGTCCATCCGCAGACCAAGCCCTTGCTCGTTCGTCACCTGATGGGCCGTGCCGAGACCGAGGATCAGCCGCCCCCCTGAGAGCGCCTCGACGGCCGAAGCAGCCAGCCCCATTTCATAGGGATGACGAATGTAAATATTGGCGATGCCCGAGCCGATCTGCGCTCGGCTCGTTGCCAGCGCCAATCCCGCCAGCACCGTCATCGAGTCGTTGCCGCCCTCAACGACGAAAAAATGGTCGAAGCCCTCGGCTTCGAGCTCTTTCGCCAGTTCAAGGAGGGGACGCGGACCGCTGACGCCGCGGGGAAAGAAGGTGACGCCGAGATTGGTCATCTCAGCGTCCCCGCCGCTCGTCAGTCAGCAGGGTGCGCCGCCACGCGCCGTCTTCATCGTATTCGCGCACCATCCGCCGCAGCCGGGTTGGCTCCGGCCACCACCACAGGCTGACCGTAAAGGCGCGATTGCCGCTCGCTGGGATCTGTTCCGGATAACCAAGCAGGATCCGGCCAGGGAGGAAGACGAGGCGGTGGCCATTCTCAAGCCGGACACTTCCCTCGCCGAGCGTCCCCGCCACGCTCTCGGCATTGTCACCAAAAGCGCTTACCAGCTGAAGGCGATCGTCCTCCCGGCGGACGAGCAGCCGCGCAGGAAGAGCCGTCTCCTCAGTACCGGCAGCCGTTACCATCCGCGCCTCGCCCGACCACTCGCCGAGCAGGTCGTCGACGGTCACGACCGCATGGTCATCGTCAACCAGCGTGCCGTTGCGGGTCTCCCGGATCGCAATCAGCGTCGCCGGCGCTCCCGCGCGATCGAACATCACCATCCCGCGGCGTTTCCGTTCGCCGACCACGATCCCCTGCTCGCTGATAAACGGCAGGTTTTCCATCAAGCGCAGATACCCGCTGGTGAAGCAGTTTTCCCCCGAGAACGGGCGAATAGCCGCGATGAAATTGGGGTCGCCCGGCTTGCGTTCCTCGCCTTTGATCTCGAACCAGCGCAGGCCTTCCTCCGCGTCCTCATATTCCCATACGAGTTCGCCTTGGCCGTGGTAGCGGTTGGTCTGGCGCAAGCGGGAGGGGCCCAGACGCTCAAAGATGAGCGTGCTGGTGCGCTGATTGATGGCCTCCGGGCTCGGCTGCTCATCAGTCGGCGGCCGAAAATAGGTCCAGACCCCCTCCCACACTCCCTCGTTGAGACACAGCGAGTCGAATGTTTTCGTCATGCTCCTTCCCCCGCAGGCGGCGCTGTAGCGCCATTGTAGCCCGAGAGCACGGAAGCAGTTTCGGGCCCTATCACCAGAGGAATGAGGCGAGGGATCAAAAGAGGTCGTATAGTGATAGCAGAGGGCGACCGCCGCGAACGGAGACGCCACGCACAGCCGGCCAAGAGGGCGCAGGAATGACGAGCAACGTCGTTCACCAGCGAGAAGAGCGCACGCCGCTGCGAGAAATCAGCCTCGGCGTGACGGGCATGAGCTGCGCAGCGTGCGTCCGCCGGATCGAGCGCGCGCTCGGCGCCGTGCCGGGCGTCGCCTTCGCGGCCGTCAATCTCGCGACCGAGCGCGCCACCGTCCAGTATGACCCGGCCGTCTCTACCGTTGATCAGCTGAAAGCCGCGATCGAAGGCGCGGGCTACGGCGTGAAAGAGGAGACTGTTCAGCTGACGCTGCCGATCCGAGGGATGACCTGCGCCGCCTGCGTCCGGCGGATCGAGAAGGCGCTCAGCAAGGTCGAGGGCGTGGAGGCAGCGACCGTCAATCTTGCCACGGAGCAAGCGACTGTCCGCTTCGACCCGCAGCGCGTCGGCCGCGCTGAACTGGTCCGCGCCGTTGAAGCGGCAGGCTACAGCGTCGCCGCAGAGCTCCCCGAAGAGCGAGATGAGCCGCTTGACCCGCTCGCGGAAGCGGAAGCGGAACGGCAAGCTGAGCTTCGCCAGATGTTCGCCTTATTCGTCATCAGCTTCACTGTCGGGATGGCGCTGATGGCGGCGATGTTCGCTCCCGACTGGTTCTACCTCCCATGGTGGCGGTGGAATCACGAGGATCTCTTCCCGCTCTATTTCTTCGTGGCGACACCGGTCCAATTCGTCGCTGGGTGGCGCTTTTACGGCAGCGCCTTCCACGCTGCGCTCAATCGCGAAGTGAACATGAACACGCTCATCGCGATTGGCACGCTCGCAGCGTGGGGATACAGCGCCTTTATCACCTTCTTCCAAGCCGAAGCCCACGCGTGGGGCATTGCGAGCGAGGTCTACTACGAATCGGCCCTGATCATCATTGCCCTCGTTCTCCTCGGGAAGTATCTCGAAACCCGCGCCAAGAGCAAGACCGCCGGCGCGATCCGTTCGCTCATGGGGCTCCAAGCGCGGACAGCGCGAGTAGTGCGCGACGGGCAGGAGATCGATGTGCCGGTGGAACGCGTCCAAGTCGGCGACATCGTGCGTGTCCGGCCCGGGGAGAAGATCCCGGTCGACGGGATCGTCATCGAGGGGCGAAGTGCCGTCAATCAGGCGATGCTGACGGGCGAGCCGTTGCCGGTCGAAAAGGGACCGGGGGACCCCGTGATTGGAGCGACGATCAACACCACCGGCACCTTCACCTTCCGCGCCACGAAGGTCGGTCAAGAGACGACCCTCGCCCAGATCGTCAAGCTGGTCGAGCATGCCCAAGGATCGAAAGCGCCGATCCAGCGCCTCGTCGATGTCGTCGCCAGCTATTTCGTGCCGGCGGTGCTCGCGATCGCGGCCCTCGTTTTCGTGGGGTGGCTGTTGTTCGGCCCAGAGCCAAAACTGAGCTATGCCGTCGTTGCGAGCGTCTCGGTGCTGATCATTGCGTGTCCCTGCGCGCTCGGGCTCGCCACTCCCACCGCCATCATGGTCGGCACCGGCCGCGGCGCGGAGATGGGCATTCTTATCCGCGGCGGGGAAGCCCTCGAGAAGGCACGCAGCGTGAGCGCAATCGTTCTCGACAAGACCGGCACTCTCACGCGCGGCGTGCTCGCCGTAACCGAGATCATGCCCCTCCCTGGCTTCGACGCCGAGCGCGTTCTCCAGATCGCCGCCGTGGCGGAGATGGGAAGCGAGCATCCCCTTGCTCAAGCCATCCTCGCCGCCGCTCGCCAGCGCAATCTGGACCTCACCCTCGACGTCGAGGAGTTTCGCGCTGTTCCCGGCCACGGCGTGCTCGCCACCGTCGATGGCATGCCGGTCGCGATCGGGAATGCCCGGCTCATGGAGCGCGCCGGGATTGCCGGCGTGCCTCCGGTGGAGAAGCTCGCCGCCGACGGGAAGACGCCGGTGTATGTCGCCGTGAACGGCCAGGCAGCGGGCGTGATCGCCCTCGCTGACCAAATCCGTCCTGAGTCGACAGAGGCCGTCGCTCAGCTGCGCGCGCTCGGCCTCGAGGTGTGGATGCTCACCGGCGACAACCAACTGACCGCCGCCGCCGTTGCCAAAGAGCTGGGGATCGACAACGTGATGAGCGAGGTCTTGCCGGAGCAGAAAGCGGCAAAGGTCGCCGAACTGCAGGCCGCGGGGAAGGTGGTGGCGATGGTCGGAGACGGGATCAACGATGCGCCGGCCCTGGCCCAGGCCGACCTCGGCATCGCGATCGGGGCTGGCTCCGATGTTGCCCTCGAAGCGAGCGATATTACCCTCGTCGGCGGCGACCCGCGGCTGGTGACTACCGCGATTGCGCTCAGCCGGAAGACCGTCACGACCATCAAGAGCAACCTGTTCTGGGCGTTCGCCTACAACGTCGTTCTAATCCCGGTTGCCGCTGGCGCCCTCTACGTTTTCACCGGCGACCTCCTCAATCCCGGTTTCGCGGCCGCGGCAATGGCGCTGTCGAGTGTCTCCGTCGTGACGAACTCGCTCCGTCTCCGCTCGTTCCAGCCCCCCCGCACCGCGCGCGAACTGCAGCACCCGCCGCTGCGCGCCCGCCTGGTTGACTACGGCTACCTTGCCGGCATCGCGAGCGCAGCGATCGCGCTCGCCGTCGGGGGATTGACGTGGACGAGGCAGGCAAATGCGGCGGCCCCGACCATCGAAGTGACAGCACGGAACTTCCGCTTTGACCCGCCGGTGATGACCGTTCGCGCGCGGGAAGGTGACCGCATTCGCGTCGTGCTCCGCAACGAGGACCCGGTGCTCCACGACTGGGTAGTGCGCGGAGTGGCGAACGCTCATGTCTCCGCGCTCGGCGGCCAGACCCGTTCCGGCTTCTTCCGCATCACCGGCGCCGACGCCTTCCGCGTCGTCTGCACCGTCCCCGGGCACGAGCGCTTAGGAATGGTCGGCTTCCTCGTCGTCGAGCGCCCCGACTAGGCTGTTCATGCGGCCGCGCCCGCCTTGCGGGCGTCCTAACCGGTTCTCCCTCGGCGGGCAGCGCGCCCCGTTGATCCTCCTCTCGGCGCCCTCCTTCCTTCACGCTCCAGTATCATGGGTGGTGCACCCTTCCCACTTTTCTGAGGGCAGGGCGGCGCGCGCTCACGACGATCACCCTTCTCGGGACGCGAGGTATGGCGGAGCACACCCTCTTCGCGACCGCTCGCCAGCTGGCAGCCGACTTTGCCGGCCGCGCCGCGCAGCACGACCAAGCGGGAAGCTTCCCCTATGAGAACCTCGTTGCGCTGCGCCGCGCAGGGTTCTATCGGCTTACCCTGCCCGCGCACTTCGGCGGCCTCGGCGCAGACCTTGCCACGGCGGCGGGGGTAGTGCGCATCCTCGGCGGGGGCGACGCTTCCACCGCTCTAATCCTGACCCAGCATTTAGCGGTCACTGGCGCTTTCGCGTGGCTCGGCAGCGAGCGCTGCCGCCGCTTTCTCCGCGAGGAGGTCGCGGCCGACCGTTTCGTCGGCTTGTTCGCGGGCGCGCCGGAATTTGAGGGACGCGCGCCGACCGTTGCTGTGCGGGACGTGGGAGGATGGCGGCTGTTCGGGCGGAAGGGGTTCGGCACGGGCTGCCTCATCGCTGACTGGGCTGTCGTTTCGGCAGTGACGGCAGCGGGGTCGGAGCGCGAAAGCCTCAGCTGTCTCGTTCGGCTCGACGCGCCCGGCTTCTCGATCCTCGAGACGTGGGACACGGTCGGGATGCGTGCCACCGCCAGCCACGATCTGCTGTTCGACGGCTGCTTCGTGGCCGACGACGACGTCGTCGCCCGGAGCCCCGAGCATGACTTCGGTCCGCGGCCGGGCGGAGGCAACCTCGCTACCGGGTTCTTCTGCTATGGCGTCACCCTCTTCGCGGCGCTCTATCTCGGCATCGCTGACGCGGCTCTCGCCTCTCTGCACGACCTCCTCTCCAGCCGGACGCCGGTCGGGCGGCAGGAACGACTGATCGACGCGCCAGCGACCCAAGCCGCCTTCGCCGAGATTGCGCTTCTCCACCGCTCCGCTTCAGCGATGCTGGAATGGAACGCGCACCGCCATCGCGACCCGGCCGCCTGGACTGCCGACACCTTTCCGGACCTCGTTGCCACCAAAGACATCGTCACCCGAACGGCCGTCGAGATCGTGCAGCGGTGCGTTCAGCTCGCCGGCGCCGCCGCTCTCTGGCGGCGGCTGCCCTTGGAGCGCTACCTCCGCGACGTTCAAGGGGGCCCGCTCCATCCCCTTAATCACGGCGCCACCGTCGCTCTGCTCGGGTCGCTCGCGGCGGCAGTGGTGCCGCCGCGCGAGAGAGAGTAGGATGACCAGCCGAAGCAACGCTCACTGAAGGAGGAGCCGCGTGCCGTATCGCATCATCACCAAAATCGAGCGGCCAAGTAAGGAGGCAATCGCTTCGCTTGGCGAGCCGCGGGCGACGTATGTCGGGAGCTTCGTTCGGGGATTCGGCGTTATGGACCCTGCCATCCAGCCCGCCGTTCCTACGTGGCGGATGATTGGTCCCGCAGTCACCGTCCAGCTCGATGAGCCCGACGCCGGCCTTCCCATGCTGGCAATGGACCTGATGGAGCCGGGCGATGTGCTCGTCGTCGCCGCCGGCGGCAGGATGGACACCCTCTGCTTCGGCGGGGGAATGGCGGCGACCGGTCTCCAGAAGGGCCTCGCGGGCGCGGTGATCGACGGCGCCTGCTCCGACTGGGTTTACCTCTGCGAGAAGGGCTTTCCGGTCTTCAGCCGCGGGCCGGTCGCCTGCCACAGCGTCCGCTATACCGGCGGCTCGATCAACGTGCCTGTCGTCTGCGGCGGCGTGATCGTCAACCCGGGCGACGTCATTGTCGGCAGCGGCGACGGCGTCTGCGTTGTCCCCAAGGATAAGATCGCGTGGGTCGCGCACGAACTCGAAGAGCAGCGCAAGCGCCTCCAGCGCTACTCCGAAATCTTGCGCGCCGGCGGGACGATCGGCGAGGGGGTGAGCGTCCGCGAGCGCTATTCCGGTCCAGAGTATCTCTGGGAATAGCGCGGGCCCTAACAGCGTTTCCGGACAGCGCGCTCGAAGGGAGGCCGCTCATCCCCCGACGTGGGAAGCGAGAAACTCCTCGACCACAGCGTTGAAGAGCGCCGGCGATTCGAGGTGGCAGGCATGGCCGCCCGGGATCGCGACAAAACGGGCGTTCGGCAGCTGCGCGGCCGCCGCCCGGCCGAGTTGCGGCGAGAACACCGCGTCCGCTTCGCCTGCCACCACGAGGGTCGGCGCGCTCACCGCGGCAAGGTCGACAATACCGAGGTCGGGCAGCGGCCGGCGCAGCAGTTCGCTCGGGTCGCTGGCAAGGAAGGCCGAGCAGTACCGTTCGGCCGCTTCGGCGGAGAAGGCCGGGGAGAACAGCCGCTGCAGTCGGCGCGGGAGGAGCGCAGCCAGTCCGCCCTCCCGCAGCAGCGCCTGATCCCGCTCCCAGGCAGCGCGCAGTGCCGGCACGTCTTGGGGACGCGCCGCGTCGGCATTGCCGCCGAAGCCAACGAGAACGAGCGCGCTGACGCGTTCTGGCGCTGCAAGGGCGAGGCGGACGGCGACCGCCGCTCCCATCGAGTAGCCGATCACTGCCGCTCGTCCGGCGCGTTCCGCGTCCAGCACCGCGCGCGCATCGGCGACCATCGCCGCCGTGGAGTAGTCCCCGTCGAAGACGCGGGTTTCGCCGTGCGCCCGAGCGTCAAAAGCGATAACGCGGAAGGATCGCGCAAAGACCGGCAGCTGCTCGTACCAGCAGCGCGCATTGTCGCGACCGCCGTGCAGCAGGAGGAGCGGCGGACCCGCCCCCACGGTGTAGCCCCGCACCCGTGCCCCCGGTCGATCGAGCCACCACCATCGGAGCGAGAGCGACGACATCCGCCTCGACCTCCATTCCCTTTCCTGAAGTAGGATAGGATGAACGAGCGGGAGCACGCAGCATAACGCCTGCTCTCGATGGCAGAGGCGCCCATCAGAGGAAGGGCGGCGCCACTGCGTGACGACCGCGTCAGGGGAAGGCGACAATGGCGGGCATGCGGCTGTGGTATCAATATCCGGCGCCGCTCTCTCCCTTTCGATCGGTGGTCTTTGAGCGCGTCCGCGAGGCGATCGATCGCGCGCGTCGGCCGGACACCGAGGTCGTCATTCAGCCTGCCCGGCGCGGCGCGAAGAGCACCGCCCTCTACGCCTTCGAACTTGTCGGGCTGCTCACGGCGGCCGAAGTAGTGGACCGGCTGCGCGAGGCGGAACGAGAAGGCTACGATGGCGCGATCATCGGCCAAAGCCTTGACCCCGGCCTTGACATCGCGAAAGAGCTGCTTGACATCCCGGTCGTCGGCATCTTGGAAGCGGCCGCGCATCTCGCGGCGATGTGGGGCGATCGCATTGGGGTTGTCACCATCCCGCCGCCCCCCGGCTACCCGCCGGCCAAATACCAGAACTACCACCGCCGCAACCTTGAGCGATACGGTCTCGGGCCGAAGATCGCCGGGTTCGACCACGTGCGAATGCCGCTGCCCGACCTCATCGCCAAGATCCAAGCAAGCGAGCACGATGCGATCGTCGCCGAATTCCACGCCGCCGCGCGGCGGCTCCAAGAGCGCGGAGCGGACGCGATCATCGCGGGCGACACGATCATCTCGGTCATCCTCGTCCACGAGCGCGCCCTCCAAGTTCCGGAGACGGGGCAGGCGATCGTCGACCTGATCACGAGCGGGGTGAAGATGGCCGAGACCCTCGTCGACCTCCGCCGCGCGCTGGGCATCGTCCGCTCCCGGGGCGGAGGATTTGCGCGGCCCGGCGAAAGCGAACTGCGCGAGATCGCGGAGTCGTTCGGGGTGTCAACATAACTCATTTGTCCGCTTGTTGAACTGAGACTATAATCCGCCTCGCCAGCGAGGGCGACGATGGCGCTCCAATGTGAGTCTCGGTCCGGTCTTTTCCGCCCGTGCGGCGAGACGGCGGTTGGCGTCTGCCACTACTGCAACCGTCCCTTCTGTGCTCGGCATGGCGGCGAGGGCGCCGAGCGGGAGTGGGTCTGCTTCCGCGCCCGCTGCCAGATGAAGACAGGCGTCATCGGCGTTGCGTTGGCAAGCCGGCGCCGCGCCCGGCTCCGCAATAGCGAAGGGTTGTGCGGTGCCCCGGCGTGCAGCGCGCGCGCTCCTCAGACGCCTTGCTCCCTCTGCAGTGGACGCTATTGCGTGGCGCATCTCAACGCGCGGACGTTCCGCGTGCTGATCAGCCCAAGCGACGCCCCGCCTCGCTACCGCCGGGAGCGCCACTATCTCTGCGACGACTGTGACGCCGTGATCGAGCGCTACCGACTGATCACGCTGCCTCCCATTCCAGCGGATGATGGCGATTCAACGCGCGCAGCTTCAGAGCGCGTCGAGAGTGAGGTGTCGGCCCCATGACTGCGCGACCTGCGATCTCGAGCGGCGAACTAAAGGTCCTAGGCGCTGGCGTTGCGGTGAGCGTTGCGCTCACCCTACTGACCCGTCTCCTCGGCAAACGCCTCGACCCCATCCCGAAACGGGAGGAAGATATCTACCCGTACCAAGCGCGCCAGCCCCACCCGATGGGAGAACTGAGCGCCTGGGTGCTCTATGTTCTCCATCAGCTGTTCCAGTGGGGCTGCATCTACTGGGCGCAGACCCGCCCGCGCAAGTATGTCGACACCGTACACCCCGTCAACGTTGTCGCCCTTCTCGGCAACACCGTCTTCGCCATCCTCCACCTCATCCAGACCCACCTCTGGTACGACGGGCTGGCGCGCCGGATCTCGGTGTGGGCGTCGCAAGGCTCGGTTATCCTGCTCCTGTGCCTCGCGCTGCTGATTGAAAATCCCCGCCGCGGGATGATCTTCGGAAAGCCGCTTCCCTTCCCGCGCCGGGTGATCGACTTTGTCCGCAAGTACCACGGCTATTACATGTCGTGGGCAACGACCTTCACCTTCTGGTATCACCCGATGGAAGGGAACCAAGGGCACCTGAGCGGGCTGATCTACATGTTCTGGCTGCTGATGCAGGGCAGCCTGATGTTCACCCGCTCCCACATCAACCCTTGGTGGACAACCCTGCTTGAGCTGGCGGTGCTGCCGCACGGCGTGCTGGTCGCCCTGATCCGCCATCCCCGCAACTGGACGATGTTCGCCTTCGGCTTCATTGCGATGTTCGTTCTGACGCAGATGCAGGGCCTGGGGCTGAAACTGCGGACCCAGCTGGCGATCGCCGCAACCTCGCTCGCCGGCGCGATCCTCGGCTACCGCAAGCGCGGCCTCCGTGCCGCCGAAGAGCCGTTGCGCATCCCGATCATTGAGTATGGCGTGGCAGCGGTGCTCGCTGGCGCCATTGGCGGCCGCCAATGGCTCGACGACCGCCTTGCCGCGCGCCGGAACGGTCACCAATGAACCGTGAGCCCAATCCGCTTCTGGTCCCTGCCGCCATTTCGCTCGGCGCGCTGACTGCCGGCTTCCTCGGCTGGCTGATCGGACGCGACCGCGGCTACTACGATGGACTGCGCAGCCACGCCGCCGGCTTCCTCATCGTTGCAGGCGCTGGCCTCGGGTTTGCCGCAGTCGGAAACCTGGTGCGCCGCCGCTAATCGTCGAGCGCGACCCAGCCAAGCGTGAGCGCCTCACGTCCCTGCACCGGAAGCGGCGCTCCATCGGGGCGGAGCAGCCGCAGCTGGAGCTGATAGCGGCCGCGAGGCAGGCTGCCCGAAAGCGCAAGGTCGAAGCGGCCGCTCGCGACCCCCTCCGCCGCCCACAGCGCCGGTGGGTCGGCAGGACCAGCAGGCGGCTGCTCGCGCTCGGCGACAACCCGGCCGTGCTGGTCGAGCAGCCGAAGGGAAGCGACCGCCGGCGCTGCCGGGCCGACCAGCCGCCAGTTCAGCACTACCGTCAGAGCTTGCCCTGCTCGCGCCGTGCTCAGCTCAAACAGGGTCTGTGGACCGTCGACGGTCTCAATCGTCGTCCGGCGCGCCGCCCCCGCGTCGGAAGGAAGAAGCCGCACCGCTTCCAGGGCGAACCGATTGTCAAACACGGCGAGCGTCCGCCCAGTCGACGGGGCGCGCCTGACCCGCACTTCGCCGAGGTCGACGTCGTTCCCAATGCGGCCGCCGTCGCTCCGTCGGTAGGCCCCCGCAACCACGCGGTAGACGCCGGGCGGTGTCCATGCAGGGACGACAAGCCCCCGCCGCTCCAGCAGCCGCTCCCCTGCCGCCCACTGGCCAGAGAGGCGCATGCCGGTATCCGGCTCTTCATCGCGGCCGGCCCAGCCGCTCCCATCCTGGCCGCGAAGGTGGAGGAAGAGCACGACGCGCTCCTCGACGGAACGGCTCGCCTCCCAGCTGACGAGAACAGGAAGCGGCGCTCCGGCGGTCAGCTCTCGGCTCGCAGGAGCCGCCGCGATCGCGAGCCCATTCGGGAGCGCGGTCGGCGGCGGCAGGAGGGGGTCGGGCGCGGCGACGTAGCGGGCAACCCGCAGCGCACCGATCATCCGCTCGTCGACCCGATACGCCGCGCGATCAAGCCACTCTTCGAGGGGAAAGGCAGGATCGCGCCGCCCAACGCCCGTGAAGACAAGCCACAGCTGGCGGCCCTCTCCGAGCAGTGCCGGCCATTCGGACGGAGGCAGATCCCGCATTGCCACCAGACGCGGGAGGGGGTCGAGGCGGATGCGCAAGTAGCCGGCCTGCCACCACGGCTGAAGAATGACCGCGTCCTGCGCGCTCGCTCCGGCCAGCTCCTCTCCAAGCCGAACGGCATCCGGTTCGAGCATCCCTCGTTCGACCGGCAGCGTCATGGCGAGCGCAAGGAGCGTGATGACCGCGAGCGCGCCGCCCGCAAGCAGAGCCCAAGAGCGGCGAAGCGCAGCGAGCGGCACAGCGATCGCGAGGAGGACGAGGGGAACAAGCCCGATAAAGAATCGGGGACGTCCAAAGAGGGGCTGAGCGACATAGATCGCTGTTGCGCCAACGAGTACAGCGCCGGCGGCGAGCAGCGGCCAGCGAGGCCAGCGTCGGGCAGAGAGTAGGGCTCCGCCGGCGACTGCCCACCAGAGAAGCGCCAGTAGGACCGCGGGGACGAGCGGAACAAACGTGCCCACCGGCACAGCCACCGCGAGCGAGCCGAGGAAGTGAAGCGCCGTCGGCTGGGGGGCCACGCCGGCGATGGTCCGCTCAGTGTGGCGCAGCGACTCGCCGAGCGCAGAGGCGAGCCACGGCAGCCAGAGTGCGCCTGCTCCCCCGAACGGCCAGAGCGAGCGGATGGCGGCAGCAAGCGCGCGAAGCACTTCAGTCCGCCGCTCTCCCGTGCTCCTTGCCGGCGGAACTGCCGACCCCGCGCCGCCGCCATCTCCCCGACGGAGAGAGCGTGCGCCGACAGGAGAAGAGAGCAACGCGACAACTGCGGCGGCAACGATGACAACGACAGCGAAGTAGTGGGTCATCAATGCCGCCCACGCGAACACCAGGAGAGCGAGAGCGTGACGCCATGACCGTTGCGGTCGGGCAGCGAGCAGGAGCACGAGGAGCGAGAGCAGCGCAAGGAGCGCATACATGCGCGGCTGCCGGCTGGAGACAACAAGCGTCGGACTGATCGCGGCGAGGAGGCCGACCGCCGTCCCCGCGCCTGCGCCAGCGAGCTGGCGGCCAGCAGCGAGAAGCAGCGCGACAAGCAGGACGCCGCAGAACAGCGACGGCAGCCGAGCGCCAAGTTCATTCCAGCCGATGAGATCGAGGCTCAGCCGCAGCAGGTAGTAGTAGCCCGGCGGATGGCTATCGACAGCAGTCGCCGGCGCGATCCCGCCCCAGCCCTGCATGGCGAAAAAGACGCTCGCCGCCGCGTCGCCGAAGAGGACGAGGTCACTGAGACCGGCAAGCCGGACGCCAAGGGCACAAAGCAGCACCGCCGCGGCGGATAGCGGCCACGGCGCAGCCGTCCACACGCTGCGCACTCGCGCCGTTGGGGGCGGCAGCGCAACGGTCATGCTAGCGAGCCGGTTCGGCGGCGGCGTCGACACGCGCGCGGCGGTCGCGCCCGGCTAGCCGCCGCACGAGCGCGAGATCCTCGCGGTCGATCCCTCCAACAAGCGCAAGCGCCGGGAGATAGATCGCGCCGCCGACGATCGCGAGGACCGGCCACGGCACGCTCGCTGCGAGAAGCATGACCGCGCCGCCAGCGATCCCGGCGGCAAGAGCGGGGCGCAGCAGCAGGCGCGGCGAAGGCAGCCATCGCAGATCCTGCCTGATCGCGTAGAAGAACGGCAGCAACAGGACGATCTCGCTCAGCACCGTCACGGCGGCAGCGCCGGGATAGCTGAACTGCGGAATGACAAGAATATTCGCGACAATATTGAAAGTAACGCCAATCACAAAGGCAAAGGTGAGATAGCGCTGACGATTGAGCGCAATAAGCACATAGTGCGTGATTGAATTGACGTAACTGAATGGCAGGAACCAGATCAGAATTTGAAGCGCGATAACCGACGGCTGAAACTCTTCTCCAAAAAAGAGAAGGATGATCGGTCCTGCTAGCAGAGTGGTCAGCACCGTAATCGGCAAGCTGATGCTGAGCAACAGCTTCAGCGAGCGTTCGAAGCCTAAACGCAGCCGCTCCGTCGAAGAGACGGCATAGCGGCTGAAGATCGGAAAGACCGCGAGGGTGAAGAATGAGGGAATGATATTCAGGCCATCGATAAACTTATACGCCGTCGTGTAATACCCTGTCGCCGCATCGCCCTGCATCGGCTTAAGAAAGAGCACATCGATCCGGAAGAAGACACTGCTCAGAAAGTTGTTGATCATGAGCGGAAAGGACAACACCCACAGCCGCCGCGCCGCGGTCCAGTCGAAGCGCCAGGTTGGCTGGAAGAACGTCGTCGCGAGCAGCCGCCAGAAGATAAGCGCCGTCACCACATTGACAATGAGTGAGACCGCGCCAAGCCCCGCAATGCCAAACCCGCTCAGCAGCGCTGCCAAGCCGAGCGCGACTCGGAGAAGCGTGGCGATGCTTGTCAGCATCGCCGGGTATTCCATCTTCTCGAACGCGTAGAACACGGCGCTGTATGACGCGCTGAGCGCCCCCGGGATCAACCCGAGGGCGAAGAACGCGATCGTCAGAGCGCCAGCCGGCGTCAAGTTGAAGGCCGTCCAGTAGAGCGCGACCAGGCTCGCGACTACCGGCAGCGAAGCGATCACCAAGCCGAGACGCAGCCCGATAATGTTCGCAAGGTAGTCTCGCGCTCGCGTCCGGTCTTGGGCGACTTCGCGCGTCAGCAGGGTGCCCAGCCCAAAGTCGGTGAAAATTTGGAAATACCCGATCAGGACGACGGCGAACGCGTATTCGCCGACGGTAGCAGGGCCGAGCAGTCGGGCGACAACGACGGCGAAGGCGAGGTCAACGAGCCGGTTGGCCAGCTGGGTCGCCATCGGGGCAAAGCTGTTCTTCAGGATCCGCTGAAGCGTCGTCCCATCGTGCGGAGCGCGATAGACGGCCGACCAGAGCGCGTAGGCAAGGCCCAACACGATCGCAAACAGCCCCATGAGCGAGAGATAGGCGCCCAGTTGGAAGCTGAGCGGACTGTAGCGGAAGACGACGCGATGCTCGCCCGGCGGCAGTTCGATCGCTCGGAACAGGCTGTTGGCGCGGAAAATCTCGACCTCGCGCCCATCGAGCGTGGCGCGCCACCCCGGAAAGTAGCTATCGGTCAGGAGCAGAAGCGCTGGCGCATCCGCGCGGGCGATAATCTCAATCCGAGTAGGCTCATAGCGGACGAGTTCGGCCGAGCCAGTCCCGCCGCTGCGCGCTAGTCCCGCCGGACCCTCTACCGCCGCCACCGCTCGCGGATCGAAGTCCGGTCGGGTAATCACCGCCCGCGCCTCTGCGGCATCTCGGACTGGGACAACCGTGCCGACCACAAAAGCGCGGGGAAGAGCGCGTTCATTTCGATAGACGTTAATCTCGCCGCGGTAGACCTCCGTCCAGCCCGGAAGCCCGATGTTCTGCGTGGTGAGGACATACTTCACGCCGAGGAGGTCGAGCAGGGGCGACTGCAGCGAGCTCGCTTCGGTCAGCTTGTTGATCATGCTGTAGAGCAGCCCACTCGGGGGCTCCATGAGCGACCAATAGTCGACATAGGAGCGCAAGATCACGGTGTCATAGCCCCGAATGTCGGGAAGCCCGAACAGCATATTGCTGTTCGGGCGGAGCGTATCGTCATAGTTGAAGGACGTAATCCGGAACAGTCCCGGGTCCGCCTTGATCGCGGCAATGGAAGGCGGGACGAATTCGGCGAGACGAACGGGGCTCGCCGTATTGAACCCCCCGAATGCGACAGTCAGGTCGACCGCCGTCACGACCCCAATCGCCACCACGCCAGCCGTCGGCCGACGTGAGACGATCCAGAACGCGGCGGCCACAAGCAGCAGCATGAGCGCGAAGCCGGCTACCACGCCCGCTTCATAGGAGTAGAACATCTCTGCCGTGGGAAAGGCGCGCCGCAAGCTCGTTGAGCGAGCGAGCAGCGCTTCGGCAGCCGCGAGCGTCGGCCCGAGGGCAAGCCGGCTGAGCGCGATCGCTGCACCGATCGCCAGCCCGAGCGCGGCACAGCCAAGCGCCAGCCGTTTCGCTATCCGGTCGGGCCGCGCACCCGGCGCTGTCTCGGCAGGAAGCTGGTCGCCTCCTCCAAGCGGCTGAGCAGCTGGGTCCTGTTGAGTAGCCGAAGCGGGGAGGAGCGCCGGCATGTCCGAGCGGCGGCGCAGCAACGTCTCCGCGCCGAGCGCGGCCAGCACCGCGAGGCAGAAGGTCGCCGGGTAGACCCATCGGAACGGCGTGTGCAGTTGGTTCACGCCGGGGATCTGCCAGATGAGAAAGTAGAGTGGCGTGCCGAAGGCGAGCAGCAGACAGAAGAGCAGATAGCCGCCGAAGAACGCGGTGTAGCGGTCGCGCCGGCGGAGCAGCGCCAGCCCTGCGAGCACGAGCGGGGCGAGGCCAACATAGACCGCCCCCTCGACGTAGTTCTTCACCCCCCAAAACGGATAGTCGCGCACGTTGCCGAACGCATCGCGCGAGCCGCTCACCGGCTCGAGCCGGCCGGTGACGAGATTGAAATAGTGATGGTGAGTGGGGTTGCCGAAAATGTCCGGAATGGCGAACGCCAGCACATGCTGAGGCGGCAGCGCCCACCCGACGACCTCGGCGTAGGTGACTTGGCCGATACGATAGTTCTCGCGGATCAGCTCGAAGAAGGGGATGACCTGCGCCGCCGCAAGGGCGAAGCCGATCCCGACCAGCGTCAGCAGCCCGAACCCGGCGCGGAGGGTCGCGACCAGCTGGCGAGAGCGCGCGAGATAGAGCGTCAGCCGGACGGCGCTATAGGCCATCAAGGTGAAGAGGAAATAGAAGCTGATCTCGAGGTGCCCCGCGAGCAGCTGCATCCCGACCGCAAGCGCCCCCACCGGGACAACCACCCGTGCCGGGGGCGCGAGGCCGAGCCCGGCAGCTCCCCACTGCCCTCGCTCGAGGTAGCGCGCGACGAGCTCGCACATCGCCAGCCCGAGAGGCAGCCACACCGCAGCGCTCAGGATCATCGGCCAGACGAACGAGACGACGAGAAAGCCGGCGAGTTCGAAGGTGACCGCGCCCACGAATGCCGCCGGACGCTGGACGCCGATGATCCGCAGATAGAGATAGGTGAAGGCGCCGGCAAAGAAGAGGTGCAGTGCCGCGAAGGGGGCATAGGCGGCCGCGACCGGCAGGACGAGAAAGAGCAGCCCGAAAGGATACAGCGCGGCATACTGGCCCGCTGCGAGAAACGGCTGCCCCGCGAAAAGATAGGGGTTCCAGAGCGGCAGTTGGCCGCGCTGGTAGCTCTCGGCGATAAACCGCTTCCAAGAATAGTTTTGCAGGATAAGGTCGGCGATCAGTTCGTTGTGGACGCGAGTGACCCCCTGCTCGGCGGCGAACGCGCTCCAGGGCGGCGCGGTGTAGAGCGTATCAGCGGGAAGCAGCGGGTCGCCGAAGAGGAAGCGGCCGCAGAAGAGCACCGCCACCAGCGCGAGCGCGCCGACAGCGAGCCCATCGGGAGAGCGCGCAGCAAACGCCCCGATGCGCCCGAGACGCGCTCCTGCCTTGCGTCCCCTCCCGACGCCTAGTAGCGCCGCTTGATCTGCCACACTCGCCAGGACGCCTCGATCGCGATCGCCGGCGACATCTTTGAGACGCCGACCGTGCGGTCGTCGAAGACGATGGGGATCTCAACAACCCGAAACCCGGCGCGTTCGCAGAGATACGCGATTTCGATCTGAAAGGCGTAGCCGTTGGACCGGGTCTCAGCGAGAGGAAGCTGCTCAAGGACATGACGCCGAAAGAGCTTGAAGCCAGCAGTCGCATCGCGCACGCGCAGACCGAGGATCGCGCGGGCGTAGGCGCTGCCCCACCACGAGATGAACTTGCGCCAGCGCGGCCACGTCGGGTCGACCATGCCGCCCGGCACGTAGCGCGACCCAACCACGACGTCGGCATCTTCTATCGCCGCCACCATCGCCGGCAGATACTTCGGATTGTGCGAGAAGTCAGCGTCCATCTCGAGAACGAGGTCGGCCCCCTCCGCAAGCGCCCGCCGGAAGCCGTCGACATAGGCACGGCCAAGCCCCAGCTTTGCCGGACGATGGAGAACCCGGACTCGGCCATCTGATTGCGCGGCGAGCTGGTCGGCCAACTGTCCCGTCCCGTCCGGCGAGTTGTCGTCCACAACAAGCACATCCAACTCACATCCGGCGATCTGAAGGCTCAGCAGGGCGTCGAGCATCACCGGAAGGTTTTGGACCTCGTTATAGGTGGGAAGGACGACCGTCAGGTGCAAGCCTACTCCGTCCCGCCAGCACGGCGTCTGACCGGGGATTCTAGCGAGGGGCACCCCCTCCGTCTAGCGCGACGGCGAAGCTAGCCGGCGGCGTCTCTCGCGAGAGCACGGTCGGCTTACGCGAGGTCATCTACGGTCGTCAGGCGAACGCCGCTGGGAACAGGTGCCGGCACTCCCTCCTGCGCCGGGAGAGCAAGCCGCCGCTGGAACGGCCGCCAGCTCGCCAGCCGCCGCAGCCCGCCATGCATGTCGTCAAAGAAGGTGTACATCGAGGGCACGACATAGAGGCTCAGGAACGTAGAGGTGATCATGCCCCCAATGATGAGCGCTCCGATGCTCCGGTAGAGTTGGCCGCCCTCCTCGGCGCCGATGGCGATGGGCAGCAGCCCGAAAACGAGCGCCGCTGAGGTCATCAGGATGGGGCGCAGCCGCGTTGGGCCCGCCTCGAGGATCGCCTCCAAGCGGCTTCGCCCGCGCTGCCGCAGCGTGTTGGTGTAGTCAACGAGCAGAATTCCGTTCTTCCCCACCAGCCCCATCAGCACGATCATGCCGATCAGCGACAGTAGATTGAGCGTCAGTCCGGTGATGGCGAGACCGAGGAACGCGCCAACCGTGGCAACGGGTAAGGCGAACATGGTCGCAAACGGCATAACGACGCTCTCATAGAGCGCGGCGAGCAGCATGTAGATCAGCACAATAGAGAGCGCGAGCGCGAAAAGAAGCTGGGTGAATGCCTCGGCCTGCTCTTCGGCTTCTCCCCCTTGGGCGACAGTGATCCCATCCGGCAGCGTGCGGCGGAGCTCGGCAAGCCGAGCCTCTAGGGGGTTCGTCACGTCATTGAGCGGGGTCTGGCCAACGAGCGACGCTTGAATGGTCGCTTGAGGCACGCGGTTGCGCCGCGTGATCGCGGCCGGCCCAGCCACCTCTTCGACCCGCGTCACTTGGCCGATGCGGACCTGCACCGGCTGGCCATCCCGGAGGACGGTGATCGGCACCGCCTCAATGCCGCTGAGCGAGCCGCGGGCGCCGACATTCGCAATCACCCGCACATCCTGCTCGCTTCCGCCGGTCGGCCGGAACTTTGTCGCAACCGTGCCCTCCACCGTCGTGCGCAAGGCGCTCGCTACCTGGTCGGCAGTCAGCCGGGCATCGGCAAGCCGATCGCGGTCAACGACCAGCCGGTATTCGGGATTCCCGAGCGAGGAACTGTTCCTCACCGTGTCGACGCCGGGGATCGAGCGCACGATCTGCTCAACTTGGGCGGCAACCCGCTCCACCTCTGCCCGGTCCTGGCCTTGAACGCGCACGACTATCGGATACTGACCGGAAAAGCCGCCGCCGTTGGTGACATTGACGATCGCGCCGTCGATCCCGCGCACCTTGGGCTTCAGCTCTTCGATGATTTCGAAGACGGAGCGCTTGCGCTCATGGAGCGGATGCAGCCGAACGAAGATCTGCCCGGTGCGCGTGTTGCTGCCCGTTGCGAGAAATCCGATGGTGCCGCCGCTGCCTGCAGTTGAGAGATACTGTTCCACTTCGGGAATCTGATCCAGCTCGGCTTCGATCTTCCGGAGCACTGCTTCGGTCGCCTGAAGCGACGAACCCGGCGGCAGCTCGACATCGACCTGGATGAACGAGTCGTCCGATTGCGGAATGAATTCGAATTTGACGAAGCCAAGCGGGATCAGCGAGAAGGCGAGGACAAGCGACGCGGCACCCACCAAAGGCGGGATCCAGCGCGCCGCGAAGATTGTCCCGAGGAAACGGCCGCCGGGGAGAGGAGGCTGGTACCGCTTTGTCAGCAGCCAATGGAGAGAGCGCTGATAGTTGCGCTCGATCGTGTCGAACATCGCATTCCAGCCGCGGACAAACCAGCCCCAAGGACCGCCCCCAATCCGAAGCGCCTTCTGGTTCAGCCAGCGCGACGACAGCATCGGCGTCAAGGTGAAGGAGATGAAGAGCGAGGTCAGCACCGCAGCGACAATCACCAGCCCAAACTGGCGGAAGAAGCTGCCGGTGATCCCGGAAAGAAAAGCAACCGGCAAGAAGATGACCACATCAACGAGCGTGATCGCGATCGCAGCAAGTCCGATCTCCGAACGGCCGTTGAGCGCAGCCTGGAAGGGATTCTCCCCGAGTTCGAGGTGACGGACGATGTTTTCGATGACGACGATCGAGTCGTCGACCAAGACGCCGATCACCAGCACGAGCGCCAAGGTCGACATGATATTCAGCGTAAAGCCGAGGATCGCCATCCAGAGGAAGGTCGTCAGCAGCGACGTCGGGATGGCGAACAGAACGATGGTCGTGCTGCGCAAGGTGTGCAGGAAGACAAGGAGGACCAGCCCCGTGATGATGATCGCCTCGATCAGCGCTCGCTGCACCCCATAGAGCGAGTTGCGCGTGAACGCCGACCGGTCGAACACTTCAACGACTTGGACCCCAGCCGGCAGCGAGCGATTGATCGTGGTCACGGCGCGGCGGATATTGTCGGCGGTCTGGACTTCATTCGCGGTGGCATTTTTATTGACCGTGATCGCCACCGCCGGTTTGCCGTTGAAGCGCGCGATCGTGGTGACCTTCTTCGTCGCCTGCTGGACTGTCGCGACATCACGGAGGAGGATCGGGCCCGTCCCCGGATTGGCGATGACGAGCTGCCCGAGCTGATCAGTCGTTTGGAAGAGACCGGAGAGCCGAATATTCAGTGACCGGTCGCCATCCGAGAGAGCGCCTCCGGGACGGCTCTGATTGTCGCGCGCGAGCGCGGCAATGATCTGGTCGTAGGTCAGGTTGTACGCCGCCAGTTTGACCGGGTCGACGACGACGTGGATCTCGCGCGCCAGCCCGCCGGAAAGCGCGACTTGCGCGACGCCGTCGAGCGCTTCGAGCCGAGGGCGGATGTCGGTATCGGCGATGCGGTAAATCTCCTCGAGCGGACGGTCACCTGTCACGGCGAGGAAGTAGATCGGGGTGGCAGTGAAGTCGAACTTCGAGACAACCGGCGCGAGCGCCTCGTTGGGCAGTTGGCCCCGCGCCGCCCCCACCCGGCGCTCCACCTCAACTGCCACCAGATCTTCGCGCGCGCGGTCGTTAAAGGCGACGAGGACGATCGACTGTCCTTCCGCCGAGGTCGACTGGATATAGTCGATGTTGCTGATGCCCGCGACGGCATCCTCGATCGGCTTGGTGACAAGCCGCTCAACATCCTCCGGCGCCGCGCCGGGATAGGCAGTGACGATCGTGACAAAAGGCGAGCTGACCGTTGGGTACAGCTCGGCGTTCAGGCCGCGGAAGGAGATTGCGCCGAGCAAGGCCAGCCCGAGGATCACCATCGACATGAAGACAGGGCGAAAGATCGCAACTCGGGTCAGTCCCACGTTCTGGTCCTTTCCCTCAGGCAGCGCCGCCACAACGGCAACGGGAGGGGCCCGTGGCGGGGATAAGCGACACTCGAAGGTTCAGCGTTGTCGAAGTAATTCTAGGTTGTGCCAATCCGACCGACAAGCAGCGTCCTGCGTAACAAGCATACTGAGGACGATCAAGCCCGGCCGCGCCCGCCGAGCCGCAGCCAGCCCGCAGCAGCGCAACGGCGGTATACTGACTACCCGATAAGCGACACCGTCCGCACGGAAGCGGCGGGAGCGCACTATTGCCTGCAGAGGAGGAGAGGGATGGGAGTTACCTACGATGGCGAGCGCGAGCTCCCCAAGGAGATCGCCGACTCGTTGCGCGAGGAGATCCGCCGGTTCATCACGCAATGGAACCAGATCCCGTCGTTCCTGATGACCTTCCGAAAGGACGGGCGGCCGATCATGCGTCCGGTCAGCACCTTCGTCGAAGGGTGGATCGTCGGAACGATCACCCAAGACCTGCACATCAAGACGCAGCACATTCGCAACAACCCAATCGTCGGCTACCTCTGGGTAGACAAGCAGGGCCGCGGCGGCATGGACTGGGCTCCGCGCAGTGTCTGGCTGCAAGGCCGGGCAGAACTGATCGACGACCCCGACGAAGTCCAAGCGTTCTTCGAGCGGCGGAAAAAGGCGTTCGGCCAAGGCGACGCCCATCCGCACGATCAAAGCTATCGGCGCATTCTCATCCGCACGACGCCCGAATATCTCCGTGCCGAAGGCTTCTACCAGGACAGCATGCGGCCGGTCATCATCCGCGATTTTTCGTACTGAGCGCTAATGTCCATTCCGCTGCTCGTCAAGATCGTCCTCGTCCTCCTCAAACGTGTCGTCGCTATAGATCCCGACTTGTCGTCCCGTAAAGACCGTGATCACGAAGTCTTCGCGAGTCACATCAGCAGTGAGGACGAGCTGCTCGTCGATCAGTTCAATCAGCTCAGAAATCTGCTCGGCATCGCGGTCATCAAGAACGACGAGCGTTCCATAAACAACATTCTGGCCGTAATGGAGGTCAATCCGTCCGACCTCTTCGCCCTCAGCCCGAATGAGATAGACTTCCGAATGAGGCGTTCGGCAGTGGCGGTCGAACTGGTAGGTCGTCATGCCCGCGCTCCTTGATCGAGTACTTCGGTCACGGTGTCGAGGCGGGCGTCCCCGCGTTCGATCACCACAAGATTGTTGCGATGGACCACCTCGGCGCCGTAGTCGTAGCCGAGGACATCAGCAATGTGCCGGCTTTTCACGCCGCGGATGCGGTCGATATCGGCAGCGCTGTAGCTTGTCGTCCCGTAGGCGAGGAGCGTCCGATCGAGGGCGAGGATCGAGACGGTATCGCCGCGCTCGAAGCGGCCCTCGACTGCGACGACGCCGGCCGGCAAGAGGCTTTTGCCGCGCTCGCGGATGGCGACGGCTGCCCCAGCATCGACGAGAATACAGCCCTTGCTGCCCATCCCCGACAGCAGCCAGCGCTTCCGCCCTTCGAGGCGGGTCTGCGACGGCGCAAACAGCGTGCCGAGCGGCTCGCCGGCAAGCACCCGCGCGATAACGTCGTCGGCGCTGCCGGAAGCGATCACGACGGCAGTGCCGGCAGCCGTCGCGAGGCGCGCCGCTTGGACCTTCGTCCGCATGCCGCCGCGCCCGCGCTCGGAGCCGACCCCCCCAGCCATTGCCTCAACAGTGTCATCCACCACCGGCACGAAAGCGAGGCGCCGCGCTGTCGGGTCGCGGCGCGGGTCCTTAGTGTAGAGGCCGTCGATGTCGGTCAGGATCAGCAGAAGGTCGGCATCGACGAGGTTCGCGACCTGACCCGACAGCGCGTCGTTATCGCCGAAGGTGAGATCGTGCAGCTCATCGACTGCCACGACGTCATTCTCGTTGACAATCGGCACGACGCGGTGCTCGACGAGAGAGATGAGCGTGGTCCGCGCATTGAGGAACCGCGTCCGGTCGGCGAGGTCGGCGCGCGTCAGGAGGGCTTGGGCCACGATGATGTCGTGCCAGCCGAACAGCTGGTCGTAGACGGCCATCAGCCGGCTCTGGCCGACTGAGGCGAGGATCTGGCGGTGCGGCATCGAGCGATGGTGGGCGAGGTGAGCGCGGGAGAGAAGGCTCCGCCCGGCGGCAACCGCTCCCGATGAGACGACGATCACCTCACGGCCAGCGGCCCACTGGCGGGCGATCTGCTCAACGAGGCTGGCAATGCGCGCAAGGTCAAGCCGGTCCTTGCCTCCCGTCAGCACATTGGTCCCGAGCTTGACGACAAGACGCCGCGTTCCCGAGAGGCGAGCCCGCGCTGCCGTCGCCCCGTCCATCACCACTGCCTTACAGTCCCAGCGCCGCTGCCACCTGCCTGCGATGGTAATCGGCGTCGCCGAGCGCCCCTTCGAGCACCCGCATCCGTCGCGTGAACAGCTGGAGATCGTACTCCCAAGTAAAGCCGATCGCCCCGTGCATCTGGTGCGCTTCCGTGCATACCCGCCGATACGCCTCGCTTGTCCACGCCTTCGCGATCGACACCTCGCGGTCTGCTGGCGGCTCATGGAACAGTAGATACGCCGCCTGAAACGTCACAAGACGCGCCCCTTCGACATCGACCAGCATATTCGCAGCCTTGTGCTGCAGCGCTTGGAACGAGCCGATCGGCCGGCCGAACTGGACCCGAGTTTTCGAATAGTCGACTGCCATTTCGAAGGCGCGCTCCATCCCCCCCACCATGAACGCACACGTCGCCACCGTCCATTCGGCAAGGGCAAGGCGAATGATCTCAGCGGCACCGCCCCGGGGACCGATCGTCGCCGTCGCCGGCACGCGCACCTCCCGGAAGACCACTTCGTACTGCTGGCCGCGGTCGACGACATTGAGGCGGGTCCGCTCAATTCCGGGCGCAGCCGCGTCGACAAGGAGCAAGGAGAGCCCACCGCGGTCGCGCGCGACGACAAGCAGGTCGGTAGCGATATGCGGATACGCCACAAACAGCTTGACGCCGTTGAGGATCAGTTCCTCTCCCTCCTCGCGGACGGTCGTCTCAATCACGGTCGGGTCATAGCGCGCTGCCGGCTCCTGGCCCGCCCACGTCACAATCCGCTCGCCGCGAATGATTGCCGGCACGAGCGTGCGGCGCTGCTCCTCGCTGCCGGCACGGGCAATCGTGCTCGCCGCCGGAACGACACAGGGGAGGAACGGCCCCGGGACGAGCGCCCGGCCGAGCTCGACGAGCAGCACGCACAGGTCGACGAAGTCCCCGTCACTGCCGCCAACGGCGCTCGGCAGCGCCAAGCCGAACCAGCCGAGGTCGGCCATCTGCTTCCAGAGCGCAGCGGGAAACCCCGTCGGGTCCTCTTCCATCGCGCGCACCAGCGTCAGCGGCGCTTCGCGCTCGAGAAACTCCCGCGCTGCGCGCGCGAGCAAGCTCTGCTCCTCGCTGAGAGCAAGGTCCATCGTCCTCTCCCTGCCACTGCGGTGGCGAAAGGTGGTGATATCGAGGGGCGGCGTGGCGGTAGCGTCGAGGGGAAGGGCTGGCCGTCTCTCCAGAGCGGCGGTCACTCCCGTTGCCGCGCCGTCGGCGCACCAATCATACCGCAACCTGCGCGCCCACCGGTCCGCCAGCGTATACTCCGGGGCGGAGCGCAAGCATGTTCGTGCTCGGCACTGCCGGCCACGTCGACCACGGCAAGTCAACCCTCGTCCACGCGCTGACCGGCATCGACCCGGACCGCCTTCGCGAAGAGAAGGAGCGCGGCATGACGATCGACCTCGGCTTCGCCTGGCTGACCCTGCCGAGCGGACGCGAGGTGAGCATCGTCGATGTGCCCGGCCACGAGCGATTTATCAAGAACATGCTCGCCGGGGTCGGCGGGATCGACCTCGCGCTGCTCATCGTCGCCGCCGACGAAGGGGTGATGCCGCAGACACGAGAGCACCTCGCCATCCTCGACCTGCTGCGTGTCTCCAACGGCATCGCGGTGATCACGAAGAGCGACCTTGTCGACCCAGAGTGGCTCGAACTCGTGGTCGCCGACGTCGAAGAGATGCTCCGCCCGACCTCGCTCGCCGGCGCGCCGATCCTCACGGTCTCCGCAGTGACGGGAGCCGGGCTGAACGAGCTGAAAGCCGCTATCGATGCGCGGCTGAGCCTGCACGCGGCGCGCGCCGACCGCGGCCGGCCGCGTCTCCCGGTCGACCGGGTGTTCACCATCGCCGGTTTCGGCACCGTCGTCACCGGCACACTGATCGATGGAACGTTCGCTGTCGGCGATGAAGTCGAGATCGTCCCGAGCGGACACCGCTCGCGCATCCGCGGCCTGCAGATGCACCGCACGAGGATCGACCGGGCCCTCCCTGGCAGTCGGGTGGCGATCAATCTCGCGGGCCTCGCGACAACAGACCTCCGCCGGGGCGATCTCGTCGTCCGACCCGGCTGGCTTCAGCCAACAACCGCCTTTGACGCGCGGATCCGTGTGCTCGGCTCCCTCGAGCGGCCGCTCCGGCACAATAGCGAGGTGACCCTCCACCTCTACTCGAGCGAGGTTGGAGCGAAGGTGCGCCTTCTCGAGGCTGACGCGCTCCTCCCGGGGGAAACCGGCTGGGCGCAGCTCCGGACCGCCGCCCCGATCGCGGCCACGAAAGGCGACTTGTTCGTCATCCGCTCTGCCAACGAAACCCTCGGCGGGGGCGAGGTCGTGGACGTGCACGTCAAGCGCCATCGCCGGCGAGACCCGCGCACGATCGAGCGGCTCGCCGCCCTCGAGCGCGGCAGCGAGCGCGACTTCCTAGTCCACCTCGTGCGCTCGCGAGAACCTGCCGAGATGACAGAGGTGCTGAAGCGGACGCCGCTTCCGCCGCAGGCGGCCGAGCAGGCCCTCGCGGCGGCGGTCGGCAGCGGCGACATCCGCGTGCTCGCCGGACGGCCGCTCGGACCAGGCACGTTCCTTATGTCAGAAGCTGGCTGGCGCGCGCTCCGCGACCGCGCGTGCGAGATCGTCGCGAACTACCATCGGCTGTTTCCCTTGCGCGCCGGCATGCCCCGCGAGGAGCTGCGCACGCGTCTCGGTATCGGAGCGAAGATGTGGCCCGACACGCTCGCCGAGCTGATCGCAACCGGAGGCGTCGCTGAGAGCGGCTCGCTCGTTCGGTTGCCGAGCTTTGCGCCAACTCTCTCTCCGGCGCAGCGCAACGCTGCTGAGCGCTATCTCGCTGCGCTGCGCGCTTCTCCCTACGCTCCCAACGCCGCTCCGCCCGACGACCCGGAGCTGCTCAGCTATCTCGTCGAGAGCGGGCAGGTGGTGCGGGTTGCCGAGAATGTCATCTTTGCGGCGGAGGCGTACCGCGAGCTGGTAGAAGGCGTGGTTGCGCACCTGCGCGAGCACGGCACGATCACCGTTGCGGCGCTGCGCGATCGGTTTGGCACCAGCCGAAAGTTCGCTCTCGGCCTCCTTGAGCACCTCGACGAACGACGGATCACGCGGCGCCAGGGCGATGCCCGCGTCCTGCGCGATCCGTCGGCCAATCGGGGAGAGAGAAGCTAACGGCTGAGCGTATCGCGAGCGATGACGATCCGCTGCACTTCGCTCGTCCCTTCGTAGATCTGGGTGATCCGGGCGTCGCGATAGTAGCGTTCGACGGGAAAGTCGCGCAGGTAGCCGTAGCCGCCATGGATCTGGATCGCCTTTGAGGTGATGAACTCGGCCACCTCGCTGGCGAACAGTTTAGCCATGGACGTCTCGGCAGAGTGCTTGAGGCCGCGATCGTGCATATCTGCCGCGCGGAGGGTGAGCAGCCGCGCGGCTTCGAGCCGCGTGCGCATGTCGGCCAGCATGAACTGAATCGCTTGGTTGTCCGCAATCGGCCGCCCAAACTGCCGCCGCTCTCGGGCGTAGGAAACTGCCGCTTCAAAGGCGGCTTGGGCGATCCCAACCGCTTGGGCGGCGATCCCGATGCGACTCGAGTCCAAGACCTGCATCGCGATCTTGAACCCCTCGCCCTCCTCGCCGAGGCGGTTGCTCGCCGGCACGCGCACATTCTCAAGGGCGAGCGCGGCCGTGGAGGAGCCGCGAATGCCGAGCTTCTTCTCCACTTTCAGCACAGTGTAGCCCGGCTGGTTAGTCTCAACGATAAACGCGGTGATGCCGCGCGACCGGAGCTCCGGATTGACCGTCGCGAACAGGATCATGGTGTCTGCCCGGTCGCCGTTCGAAATGAACTGCTTCGTTCCCGTGATGACGTAGTCGTCGCCGTCGCGGCGAGCGCGAGTGCGGAGCGAGGCAGCATCTGAGCCCGCTTCCGGCTCAGTCAGCCCATAACACCCGAGCCGTTCGCCGCGAGAGAGCGCCGGCACATAGCGCCGCTTCTGGTCCTCGTTGCCGAACGCCCAAATGACATGATTGCAGAGCGACAGCGTCACAGCATACACCGTGCTTGTGGAAGCGCAGCCGCGCGCGATCTCTTCAATCGCGATGGCGACCATCGTGCTGTCGCCGTCGCTGCCGCCGTAGGCGCTGGGAATTCCGAGCCCAATCAGGCCGAGGTCGGCGATCTTCTTGAGATTGGCCTCAGGGAAGCGGGCGTGCTCGTCGATCTCGGCAGCAGTGGGAGCAATTTCGCGGTCGACGAATTCCCGAACGTTGCGCTGGAAGAGCTGCTGCTCCTCGGTAAGGCGAAAATCCACGGCGATCTCCTTGCCGAGCGGCGGCCGATTGAGACGGCGCGTTAAGGCTCAGGGCGCTTCGCTAAGCGTCAGCTTGACGCGGACGCGCTGCCCGTCCGCTTGCGCACGATACTCGACCACAACCTGCTCGCCGACGGCGCGCCGAGCGAGCAGCGAGTCAAGGTCGTCAAGCGTCGCGACGGGAACGTCGTCCACCGCGATAATGATATCGCCGACCTGCAATCCCGCAGCAGCAGCAGGCGAACCGTCAGGAACGCGGGTTAGGAGCAGTCCCCGCGTCGGGTCGCCGTCGTGGCTCGCTGCGACACCGAAGACGCCGAGCGTCGGCCGGATCACCCGGCCGTAGGCGATGAGTGAGTCGATGACTGGCACCACGCGGCTGACGGGAATGCTGAAGCTCGTTTCGGTTCGACCGAGCCGCCGCGTCAGGATCGCCGCATTAATGCCCACCACCATGCCAGCTTCGTCAAGGAGCGGCCCTCCGCTATCGCCTGGATAGAGCGGAATGTTCGAGCGGATGAGGCCCGCAAGCTCGACCTCCCCCGCGAAGATGCGGCTATCGAGCGCGATAATGGCGCCCGCCCGCGCTGCTGGGGTTTCGGGCTGGCCGACGGCATAGCCGATCGCGACAACTTCTTGCCCGATCGTTAGCGCGTTGGAGTCGCCAAAGCGAAGAGGCGCGATCCCGTCGACCGCAACGCCGAGCACCGCGATGTCCGACCGTGTATCCCGCCCGATGAGGCGGGCATCGTGCCGAGAGCCGTCAGCGAGAGTGACGACAAAATACTCGCCGTCGACAACGACATGATTATTCGTCAGGACATGCCCGCGCTCATCGATGATCATGCCGGAGCCCTGCCCAACCAGGATCGGCTCTGGAGCGCCGGGCAAGTCGACGTAGGCGAAGACCCGCACGACAGCGGGACGAGCAGCCTGCGCGATGGCCATTGCATCGATCCGGCCTTCGACTCCCCCCACCCTAGGCGCTGCCGCCGGGAGCGCAGGAAGCCACCGCGCCTCGGTGCCGAATGGTTGGCTGAGCAGCACCGTGCTGGTGATCAATGCAACGGCAACGCGATTGCGAAGCACCCGCGCGTTCCTCATCACACGCCTGCAGCGGTTCTCCGGCGTGTGGGCGAACTGTAGCGCGTTCCTCGCTCATCCGCAAGGCAGGGGAGAAGCGAGAAAAAACCACTGGCAGACCGTTATCCCCGCCAAACGATCTGCCAGTGGTTGCCGTGGGAAGCGTGCGCGAAGCGCCCAACAAAAATGGCCGAGCGTTATCTGCTCGGCCATCATCACCGTGCTTCGCGCCACCGTCAGCGCTGCTCTAAGCCTAGGCGAAATCGCTGTGGCTGTCAAGGTGCTGGCACACTCGGCCGGCGATGAGCTACCTTCCTGCCATGCTTCTGCGCGTGCTCGCCGAGTATCTGCGGGATCCGGCGGCGGCCTCCCGTTTCCTGCCTGTGCTCCCCGACATTATTCTCCTCTCCCTTATTTCGCTCCTCATCGGGCTGACGATTCACGAAACGTCGCACGCGTTCGTGGCCGACCGGCTGGGCGACCCGACCCCCCGCCGTGCTGGCCGCCTCAGTTTGAACCCGTTCCGTCACCTCGACCGCACGGGGACGCTGCTCCTGCTCGTTGTCGGCATCGGATGGGGGCGGCCTGTTCCGATTGATCCCTTCAAGCTGCGGTTCGGACCGCTCCGCGGCCCCGCGATCGTGGCGCTTGCCGGTCCGCTTTCCAACCTCGCTCTCGCCTCGCTGCTCACGCTGCCGATCCGGCTCGATTGGGTGAAATGGCATTCCCCGGACTTTTATCCCGTCCCGTTCGCGAGCCTCGACCCGGCTTGGGTGGTAGCCGATGTCTTGGGATACCTCATCTTCTTCAACCTGATGCTGGCCGCCTTCAACATCGTGCCGATCGCGCCGCTCGATGGCTCCCGCCTCTTGGGCTTCTTCCTGCCGCAGCGCGCGCTTCCGCTTCTCCAACGCTACGAACTGGTCGGCCCCGCGCTCCTCGCTCCCCTCATCTTGCTGCTGCTCGCGCTTGACCTGATCACCGGCGGAGCCCGGCTCGCCGGACTGATCGCCCCGCTCGCCAACCTCCTCGCGATGGTGATTGTCGGACGCCCGATGCTCCAAACCTTCTGAGCCCGCAGTTGCGGCCGACAGCGGATGCCGGGTATACTTTTGCGCCCGCGGGGATGTAGCTCAGTTGGGAGAGCGCGGCGTTCGCATCGCCGAAGTCAGGGGTTCGAGTCCCCTCATCTCCACCGCGCCGAAGTGGCGGAACGGCAGACGCGCTACGTTCAGGGCGTAGTGTCCATACGGGCGTGAGGGTTCAAATCCCTCCTTCGGCACCAGCCCCGCAGGAATACCGCCGGCGGGGTTTTTCTACGCCCAACGCGTTCTCCGCTCTCGCTCGCGCGCTGCCCGTTCCCATGCGCTCAGTTGCGGCGGGCGCTTTCCGGTTGCCCCCTCGCTCGGGAATGCGCGTGATATCATCGGCGCAGCAGCACTTGGCGAGGAAGGCGTGGACCTTCGGCTGATCGAGGCGTTCGTGGCTGTCGCGCGCCACGGAACGTTGACCAAGGCGGCCGAGGAACTGTATCTCGCCCAGCCGTCGGTCACGGCACGCATTCAGGCGCTCGAGAACGAGCTCGGCCAGAAGCTTCTCACCCGCAGCCGCCGCGGCGTCGTGCTGACGGAGGCCGGGACGCGGTTTCTCCGCCATGCCGAGCGCATCCTGCGCGAGATCGACGAAAGCCGCAAGGAGCTCGCGGACCTGAGTGCCGGCCGGCGCGGCCGCTTGGTGATCGGCGCCGCGCCGGCCATCAGCGCCTATTTCCTTCCGCCGATGGTCGTCCGTTTTGCCAAGGCGAATCCCGACGTTGAGCTGTCAATCCGCACCGGCCACTCCGAGGACATCCTTCGTCTCGTTCTCGACGATAGCGTCCATCTCGGGCTGGTGCGCCGTGTCGTCCATCCCGCGATCGACTCCTATCCCGTCGCCTACGAAGAGCTCGTCCTCGTGGCGCCGCCGGGACACCGCTTCGCCGCCGAGCGCGAGATCTCTATCACCGAACTGGCGAACGAGGGCCTTGTGCTGTTCGACCGGACTTCGCGCTGGCACGAGCTGACATGGGCGCTGTTCGCCGCCCAAGGAGTGACGCCCCGAGTGCGCCTCGAGACCGATAACGTCGAAACGGCAAAACGGATGGTCGAGGCCGGTCTGGGGGTCGCGCTGCTCCCTCGCGTTGCGGTCGAGCGGGAGATCGCCTACGGCTCCCTCGTCGCCGTTGTTCTCGCCGACACGCCGCCTGTCCGACGCGAAGTGCTCGCCATCCGCCGCCGCGAAGCAGGGCTGACCTGGCCGGTTCAGGCCTTTCTTATGGTCCTCCCCGGCCGGGGCCAAGAGCTGTTGCCCCAAAGCGAGTAGAGCGCGCTATTTCCCCTCTCGCTCGAATGTCCTCTGCTCCCTGAGAGGTGAGGAGGGCAGCGACATGCCGTGCTCGGCGAGGAGGGCAAGAAACTCCGCTTCGGTGAGGCGGCGCGTGCCGTACTCGGCAGCCTTCGCCAGTTTGCTTGCGCCGGGGTCGCGCCCCACCACGATTGCGGTGGTCTTCTTCGAGACCGAGCCCGAGACAGTGGCGCCAAGCGAGCGCAGCGCCGTTTCTGCCTCTTCGCGCTTCATCGAATCGAGCGTACCGGTCACTACCCAGGTCTGGCCTTTGAGCGCGCCGCCGAGCGGCCGCCGTTTCGTCTCGCCGCCAGTCACTCCGAGCGCGGCGAGCGCATCGATCAGGGCAGCGTTTTGAGGGTCGTCGAAGAAGGCGCGGATCGCGGCCGCGACCTTGGGACCGATCCCCGGAACCTGCTGCAGCTCTTCGACGGAGGCGCGGCGCAGTTCCGCGAGCGTGCCGAACGACTCGGCGAGATCCCGCGCCGTCGCCTCGCCGACATCGCCGATCCCAAGCGCAACCAACAGCCGCGGCAGCGGCCGAGTTTTGCTCGCCTGAATGGCCTCGACAAGTTTCGTCGCCGAAACGTCGGCAAACCGCTCCAGCCGCACCAACTGGTCGACGGTGAGACGGTAGAGGTCTGCGGCAGTGCTGACGAGCCCGGCGTCGCGCAGCTGCTCGACCCGCTCCGGTCCCAGCCCCTCGATATCCATCCCGGCCCGGGAGGCGAACCAGATGACGCGCTGCAGCGCCTGCTCGGGACACCCCCACGTGTTCGGACAATAGACCCCCACCTGACCGGGGTAGCGGACCACCGGCGTTCCGCAGGAGGGACAGCGGTCAGGCATCACGAAGGGGCGTTCCTCGCCCGTCCGCTGGGAGGGAAGAGCGGCGACAACTTGCGGGATAACTTCGCCCCGCCGCTCAACAACGACCCGGTCGCCGATCATCACCCCCAGCCGCGCGATCTCCTCTTCGTTGAACAGCGAGGCCGCACTGACTGTCACGCCGCCGATGCGCACGGGTTCGAGGACGGCGCGCGGGGCGAGCTGTCCCCGCCGCGTCACCTGAATGGCGACGTCAATGAGGCGCGTCTGGCCTTGCACAGCAGGAAACTTGACCGCGATCGCCCAGCGCGGTTCCCGGTCGCGGGCGCCGAGGGCAAGCTGCTGGGCGAAGGAGTTCACCTTCACGACAACCCCATCCGCCTCGAAGGGGAGAGTGTCGCGGCGCTCGCGCAGCCGTTCTGCTGCCTCCCAAACGGCGGCAAGATCGGGACAGAGCTGAACATCCGGCGCAACGTGGAAGCCAAGCTCGCGCAGCCGGTCGAGCAGTTCGATCTGGGTCGCGGCGCCGAGTTGGGCAGGCTGAACGGCCGCATACGCGAAGAAGGCGAGCCCCCGGCTCGCTGTCAGCGCGGGGTCTTTCTGGCGCAATGAGCCGGCTGCGGCATTGCGCGGGTTTGCAAACGTCCGTTGTCCGGCAGCAAGCTGCGCCTGATTCAACGCCTTGAAGGCAGCGCGGGGGAGATAGACTTCGCCGCGAATATCGAGCCGCCCGGGAACGGCGCTCCGCAGCCGAAGCGGGATCGTGCGGATTGTGCGCAGATTCGCCGTCACATCTTCGCCGACAGCGCCATCCCCGCGCGTCGCGCCCTCGACCAAGACGCCGTCTTCGTAATGCAGCGAGACCGCAAGCCCGTCGATCTTCGGCTCGACGCAGTATGCCGGCGCTGCGCCGAGCAGATTAACGACACTGCGCGCCCACGCCTCCAATTCCTCCCGGCTGAAGACATTGCCCAGCGACAGCATCGGTGCGGCATGGGTGACGGGCTGGAACTGACTGGACACCTTGCCCCCCACCCGCTGGGTCGGCGAGTCGGGCGTGATCAGCTCGGGATGAGCGGCTTCGAGCTCGCGCAGCTGCCGAAGCAAGGCGTCGTACTCAGCATCGGAGAGGAACGGGTCATCCAGCACGTAGTAGGCGTGGTCTGCCTCCTCAATGCGGGCACGAAGCCAGGCAATCTGCTGCTCGACCGATTGCTTCTCCTCGCTCATGCTCTCCTCGGTGCTGCTCAGTTCTCTCTGTTCTAGCAGACCGAGCGCCGGCCCGCCCGAAAGTAGCGCCGCGAGTTGACGCGGCTCAGGGTGTATCCTGAGAATGGGGAGAACGTGACGAGGGAGAGTGCAGGATGGATTTTCAGTTCACGCCAGAGCAGCAGGCATGGCGCCGCGAGGTGCGCGAGTGGCTGCTGGCCGAACTCGGGCCCGACTACGACGGCGGCGACACCGAGACCCCCGAGGGCCGCGCCGAGATCAAGAAATTCCTCAAGAAGCTCAGCAGCCGCGGATGGCTTGCGATCGGCTGGCCGAAAGAGTACGGCGGCGGCGGCAAGACGGTCATCGAGCAGATGATCTTCAACGAAGAATATGCCTACTGGCGCGGTCCCTATGCCGGCCCTGGCGTTCACTTTGTCGGCCCGGCCTTGATCATGCACGGTACCGAGGAGCAGAAACGGCAGCACCTCCCCGCGATCGCCAACCACGACGTCATGTGGTGCCAAGGGTTCTCCGAACCGGGCACCGGCTCAGACCTCGCGTCGCTCCAAACGCGCGCCGTCGAAGATGGCGACGACTTCGTCGTGAACGGCTCAAAGATCTGGACGTCGTTCGGCCACTACGCCGACTGGTGTTGGCTCGCCGTCCGGACAAACCCCGAGGCGCCCAAGCATCGGGGCATCTCCCTCCTGATGGTCGACATGAAGTCGCCGGGAATTACCGTCCGGCCGATCATCGATATGGTCGGGCGGCATCACCTTAACCAGACGTTTTTCGACGACGTGCGCGTCCCGCGCGCCAACCTCGTCGGGCCGAAGGACATGGGATGGTACGTGATGACGACGACGCTCGATTTTGAGCGGTCGCTCGTCTCTAGTTCTGCAGTGGCGCGCCGCACCCTCGAAGACCTCGTCAAATACGCCAAAGAGACGGTCGGCCCCGACGGCCAGCCCCTCGCGAAGGACCCCGTGATCGCGGCCAAGCTTGCCCAGCTCGCGATCGAGATCGAGGTGGCCAAGCTGTTCGCCTACTCCACTGTCTCGGTCCAGATGCACGGCGGCGTGCCGAACAAAGAGGGCAGCCTTTCGAAACTGTGGAGCACCGAGCTGACCCAACGGCTGTACGACGTGGGGCTGCAGGTGATCGGCCCCTACGCGCCGCTGCGCCAGGGAAGCAAATGGGCGGCAATGAAGGGCAAACTGATCGATCTGCGCCTGTTTGCCACGAGCGCCACGATTGCTGGCGGCACCTCAGAGATTCAGCGCAACATCATCGCAGTCCGCGGCCTCGGGATGCCGCGATAACTGTCCGAGGAGCAACAATGATCGACACGTCGGTTGTGAAGACGATCGACCTCTTCATGTATTTCATGATCGGTTTTTCGCTGCTTGCGATTGCGGGCGTGCTCTGGTCGTTCAAATGGGGAGATAAGAACTAGCTCAGGGCCGCAGCACGACCTTGCCGACGCGCCCTGCTGAGAGTGCGAAGCGGCAGGCCGCCTCGACGGCATCGAGTGAGAATGTGCGGGCGACGACGGGCGCAAGCGTGCCGGCACTCAGATAGGTGAGGGCGAGCGCGTAGACCGCGTCCCGCTCCGTTGGGGCAGCGTTCTCCAGCCAGCGCTGAAGCCAAAAGCCGCGCAGCCGCTTCTCTCCGTAGATAAGCGAAGCCGGGTCCACCGCGCACGGGCGCCCAGACAACATTCCATAGACCACCACCTCCCCTCCCGGCTGCACCGCCTCGAGGCACGTTTGGGTCCACTCCCCCGCCACCGCATCGAGGGCAGCGCGGAGCGGCACTCCCGCAGGGACCGGCCACGCCGGCCAGACCGTCACTGCTTGGTAGCCAGGCGGCGGCGCGCCCTCGCGGCGAGCGACGCCATACAGCCGGAGCCCCGAGACCGCCGCCAGCTGGCCGAGCGCGAGGCCAGTGTTCGAGCGCGGCGCAGTGACGAGGATCGCCTCGCCTTCGGCACAGCCCAGCGACTCCATCAGCACCACCGCTGTCAGCGAGGTCAGAAGCGCAGCGCCCGCCTGATCATCGGAAAGCCGCTCTGGCGTCCTGAGGAGGGACTCTGCCGGCGCGACGACAAGGCTGCGCCACGTTCCTTGGCCGCGCGCCGCCCCCAAGGCGAGGATCACGCGCTCGCCGACGCAGGGCTCCTTCACTCCTGCTCCAACCGCGAGCACCACTCCTGCCGCCTCGAGGCCGGGCGTAGCGGGCAGGGGAGGACGAACGCCGTAGCGGCCGGCGATCATGGCGAGGTCCGCAGGATTGACGCCCGCGGCGACAATCCGCACCACGGCTTCGCCCGGCCCAGGCACCGGGTCCGGCTCCTCGACGACGCGCAGCACCTCCGGTCCTCCAAAGCGATCGAAGCGGACAACACGCATCTGGCTTCCCTCGCGCCCGAATTCGCGCGCAGTCGGGCCCCATGCTAGACTTTCGCGAAGTTCCGGAGGTACTGAATGTCCAGAAACCACCGGGAGGCGCCGTTCGCGTCCATCTCCGAAGCACTCGCCGCCTTCCGTCAGGGCCGCATGGTGATTATCGTCGACGACGAAGACCGGGAGAATGAAGGGGACCTCTGCCTCCCCGCCGTCGCCGTCACCCCAGAAGCAATCGCCTTCATGGCACGGCATGGCCGCGGGCTGATCTGCGTCCCTGTCCGCGGCGAGCAGCTCGATCGCCTCGGCGTTCCTCTCGCCCGCCGCGAGCTCGACGCCGGTCGAGCGCTTGACCAGCCGAATTTCGCCCTGCCAGTCGACGCTGCCCGCGGGATCGGCTCCGGGATCTCTGCCGCCGATCGCGCTACCACGATCCGGGTTCTGACTGACCCGACCTCAGCGCCGGACGATCTCTGCTGTCCCGGCCATGTTTTCCCGCTCCGCTATACCGAAGGGGGCGTCCTCCGGCGGCGAGGTCAGACTGAAGCCTCGATCGACCTTGCCGTTCTCGCGGGCCTTCCTCCTGCTGCCGTGATTTGCGAGGTGATCAACGACGACGGTACGGTCGCGCAGCTCGACGACCTCGCCGCGCTGTCGCGCCGCTTCTCTCTTCCGATCGTCACCGTACAGCAGATTGTCGACTATCGGCTGAGCGGCATCTGGCCCCTTGACGCAGAGGCCCCGATCGCTCTCGTCAGCTAGACGCTACGCTTCCCTCAAGGGAGGCGCATGAACCCACTTGCGATCGCACTCGACGCCGCCGCGGCGGCAGCGGAGCGGCTGCTTGCGCTGCGCGGCCGCATCAGCGAGTATGCCACCAAGGTGAACCGCACCGATCTTGTCAGCGAGGCGGACCTGACCGCAGAGCGGACGATCGTGGAGATCATCCGGCGCCACGCGCCGCGGCATGTCATCGTTGCCGAGGAAGGTGCGGGCGGGGGCGACGATGACACCCATCGCTGGTATATCGATCCGCTCGACGGGACGACGAACTACCTGCACGGCCATCCCTTTTTCGCTGTCTCAATCGCCTACGCTCGGCGGGGCGAACTGGTCGCAGCCGTCGTCCATGCGCCCGCGCTCGGAGAGGTGTTCGCTGCCGAGCGCGGCGCAGGGGCGACGCTGAATGGCCGGCAGATTGCGGTAAGCAGCACCCCGGACCTGAGCAGCGCTATGCTCGCAACCGGCTTCGCCTACACGCTGCCCGAGCGGCTTGCGAACGTCTCGCTTTGGCGCGCGTTCCTCGAGCGCGCGCTCGCGCTCCGCCGCGATGGCGCCGCCGCCATCGACCTCGCTTATGTCGCGGCGGGCCGCTTCGACGGCTATTGGGAATGGCCGCTCAACGCTTGGGATGTGGCAGCTGGGCTGCTGCTCGTTGAGGAAGCTGGCGGGGTGGTCACCAACTATCGCGGCGGGCCGATCGATCTCTCCCGTCCTGCCACTGTTGCCAGCAACGGCCGCATCCACGCCGCGCTGCTTGCGGTCATCGCGGAGACGCTGCCGGCAATGCCAGTCGCGCCGTAGTGCCGCTTGCGGGTGTTGGGTAACCCAACAGCCGCAAGCGGCCCCGCGCGCTCAATCAGGCTTCAGGATAAGAACGGCAAGCGGCGGCAGCGTCAGGCGCACCGACCACTCACGGTGGTGGGCGGGGATAGGCTCGGCAGTGACGCCGCCGAGATTCCCGACATTGCTGCCGCCGTACACCTCGCTGTCGCTGTTGAGCAATTCGCGATACCGGCCAGGTCCTGGCACGCCGAGGCGATAGCCGTGGCGGGGCAGCGGCGTGAAGTTGAAGACGAAAAGGAGCCACTCCTCCGGGTCGCGAGCTTTGCGGAAGAACGAGATGACGCTCGAGGCGGCATCATGGAAGTCGAGCCACTCGAAGCCGGTCCACTCAAAATCGACTTCGTGAAGCGCCGGCTCGGTCACATACAGCCGGTTCAGGTCCTCGACGTAGCGCATCAGCCCGCGATGCATCGGCCAGTCGCGCAGCGCCCAGTCGAGTTCGCGCGCCTCCGACCATTCCAGCCATTGGCCGAGTTCGCCGCCCATGAACAGCAGCTTCTTGCCGGGATGGCCATACTGCAGCCCGTAGAGCAGACGGAGGTTCGCAAACTGCTGCCACCAGTCTCCCGGCATTTTGCCGATGAGCGACCCTTTGCCGTGGACAACCTCATCGTGCGAAAGCGGCAAGACAAAATGCTCACTGAAGGCGTAGATGAGCGAGAACGTCAGTTCATTCTGGTGGAACGCCCGATAGAGAGGATCGCGCTGGAAGTACCGCAGGGTGTCGTGCATCCACCCCATGTTCCATTTGAGCGAAAAGCCGAGCCCGCCTTCAGCGACAGGACGCGTCACCATCGGCCACGCGGTCGACTCCTCGGCGATTGTGAGCACGTCCGGATATTCGCTGTGAACGACCTCGTTCATCGTCTTGAGGAAGGCGATCGCCTCTAGGTTCTCATTGCCTCCGTACTGGTTCGGGATCCACTCCCCCGGCTTGCGGGAATAGTCGAGGTAGAGCATCGACGCGACCGCATCAACCCGAAGCCCGTCGATGTGGTATTCACGCAGCCAGTACAGCGCGTTTGAGAGCAAAAAGCTGCGGACCTCATTGCGGCCAAAGTTGAAGATGAGCGTTCCCCAATCAGGATGCGCCCCGCGCCGCGGGTCGGCATGCTCATACAGGTGCGTGCCGTCAAACCACGCCAGACCGTGACCATCCCGCGGGAAATGACCGGGCACCCAATCGAGGATCACCCCGATCCCATGCTGATGGAGATAGTCAACGAAATACATGAAATCGTGCGGCGTCCCGAAGCGGCTGGTCGGCGCGAAATAGCCGGTGACTTGATAGCCCCATGAAGCGTCGAGCGGATGCTCCGCGATCGGCAGCAGCTCGACATGGGTGTAGCCGAGCCGCTTGACATGCTCGACGAGCAAGTGCGCCAGCTCGCGATACGAGTAGAAACTGCCGTCCGGCTTGCGACGCCACGATCCAAGATGCACCTCGTAGATGCTGATAGGGGCATCAGCACCTTGGCGCGCAGCACGCTCTGCCATCCAGCGCTCGTCATGCCAGACATACCCGCGCAGGTCAAAGACAATCGAGGCGGTCTTCGGACGCACCTCGGCGAAGACCCCGTAGGGGTCCGCTTTTTCCAGCGACCACGGGCTGCTGTTCGGCAGGATGCTGTACTTGTAGCGTGCCCCGACACCGACCCCGGGAATAAACAGCTCCCACAGGCCGGAGTTGCCGACATGCTGCATCGGGTTGGCGATGGGATTCCACCCATTGAAGTCGCCCACGACCGAGACGCGACGCGCGTTCGGCGCCCAGACGACGAAGTGAGTGCCCGCGACGCCCTGAACGACACGGGGATGCGCGCCAAGGTGTTCATAGGCACGGCGATGACTGCCCTCGTTGAAGAGATAGCGGTCGAAATCGCTCAGGAGCGAGGGAAAGCGGTACGGATCGTCGATTCGGCGAACTGTTCCGTCGGGATAGCAGACATCGAGCTGATAGCGCCCGACGGGCGAGCCGTTGACAACGACCTGAAAGAATCCCTCGGCGCGAATCCGCTCGAGCTCGACCGGGATCCCGTCATCCTGAACAAGGCGGACGGCGCTCGCCCCCGGCAGCAGCGCGCGGATGACAGTTTTCCCTTCCTCGTAGGGGTGCGGCCCCAGCACGGCAGCAGGCGCGCCATGCTGGCCCTGCAAGAGCGCAGTGATCTCAGGTTCGGGGGGCAGCGCCGTCACAGAGCCGTCCTGTCGGCGCGCGGGCAGCGCTCCTGCCCCGCGCGTCCGGTTGCTGGATCACCGTATTCTACCTTTCCTTGCGGTCCGGTTCGCCAGCAGGCTAGGTCAAGGCGCCGACCGCCCGCTGGCTCGCCAGCAGCCGCGCGTAGGCGCTTTCCCGCTCCAGCAACTCCTCGTGCCGGCCGCTCGCAACTACCCGGCCCCGGTCCAGCATCACCACCCGGTCAGCCGCTTGGATCGTTGAGAGGCGATGGGCGATCACGAGGGTCGTCCGCCCCGCCATCAGGCGGGCGATCGCCTCGCGGATCAGCCGCTCGTTCTCGGTGTCGAGGTTGCTCGTCGCCTCATCGAGGATGAGGATCGGCGCATTCTTCAGCAGGGCCCGGGCGATGGCGATCCGTTGGCGCTGCCCGCCCGACAGTTTCGCACCCCGCTCCCCGACCACCGTGTCATACCCCTGCGGCAGCGAGAGGATAAAGTCGTGGATATTCGCATCGCGCGCTGCCTGCTCCATCTCCGCCTCGGTCGCGTCGGGCCGCCCGAGCTTGATGTTCTCACGGATCGTAGTGTTGAACAGGTAGTTCTCCTGCTGGACAATCGCGATCCGCTTCCGGAGATCATCGAGCGGCAGCTGACGGATGTCGACGCCCCCAATCCGGATCACGCCGGATTGCGGATCCCAGAAGCGGAGCAGGAGGCTGGCGCACGTCGATTTGCCCGCTCCTGAGGGACCGACCAGCGCAACCGTCTCTCCCGGCTGGATTGAGAAAGAGACCTCCTGCAGTACTGGAGGCTCATCGGGGTAGTAGGCAAAGGTCACCCGATCAAACTCGACTGCCGGCGTCAGCGGGCCAGGCGACTCATGCACCAGTTCGCGGACCAGCACCGGCTCGTCAACGACCTCGAAATAGCGCCGCGCCGCCGCCGTGATCTGGTTCAGATTTTTCGCCACATCCGCGACATCCAGCACGGCGCGGAAGGCGGTGAAGACGAGCATCAACACCAGCGGAAGCAGCGAGGTGGCCAGCTGCCCAGTTGCGACAAGCGCCATCGCCGTCAGCAGCACTGCTACTCCCCCAAGGCCGACCACCACATCGGTCGCGCCGAGGACGCTGCCCGTGAACGCGGCGTTCTTGATCTGCGCGCGCACAAGTGCGCGGCTCTTCTCTTCCACCTCTCCCGCCCGAGCGTCGGCACGGCCGAACGCGATCAGTTCGCGCAGACCTTGAATGCCATCAACGATGTGGGCTGCCACTTCCGCCTGCCGCTCGCGAACGGTCCGAGCGAGCGGGATGCCGACGCGCCAGCCGACGATCGGGATGACTACAATCAGCGCGAGGAAGGGAAGCAGGACGAGCATCAGCGGCAGCGCAACAGCCGCCAGCACTCCCAGCACCACGACCGAGAGGACAGCCGCAATCGTCGAAGGAACGAGCGCCCGCGAATAGAACGGCTGAATCTGGTCGACATCGGCCATCACCATCGAGACAATGTCGCCACTGCGCCGCTTCACGGTGTACGCCGGCGCCAGCGGTTCGAGGGCATGGTAGGCATCAGCGCGGAGGGCAGCCGTGAGCCCGACCGCAACCCAGTGGAGATACCACTGGTCCAGCCAGTTCAGGACTGCCTTCAGCAGGGCGAGCGCGGCGATCACGGTCAGCGCCGTGCCGAACTCGGTCGTCTGGCCGGTCGCGATCGCGCCGACGAGCAGCGCTGTTGCGGCCGCGAGCGCCAATCCCGCGCCCTGATTGAGCGTTGAAATCCCAAGCGCGACGATCATCAGCGGCCAGCGGTCGCGCAGCCGAAGGAGAAGCCGAAGCAGCACCGGCAGCGAACGGCGTTCAGTCATCGCACGCCTCCTCCAACTTCTTGGGGCGCCGCAAGCTGGCCTGCAGCAACAAGCCGGGCATAGACGCCGCCGGCAGCGAGCAGGTCGGCATGCCGCCCCTCTTCCACGAGACGCCCCTGCTCAAGGACGAGGATTCGGTCAGCATCGGCGACAGTTGAGAGGCGGTGCGCGATGACGATCGTCGTTCGGCCCTCTGCCAGCCGCCGCAGTGCCTGCTGAATGCTCTCTTCGTTCTCAGCATCAACGCTGCTTGTCGGCTCATCAAGCAGGAGAATAGGAGCATCCTTGAGCAGCGCCCGCGCGATCGCGATCCGCTGACGCTCACCGCCCGAGAGCCGCATTCCGCGCTCGCCCACGACCGTCTCGAAGCCGTGGGGCAAGCGCTCAATGAAGTCAAGCGCATTGGCCGCCTCCGCTACCGCGCGCAGTTCCTCCATCGTCGCCTCGGGCTTGGCGAGCCGAAGATTGTCTGCCACCGTGCCGTGGAAGAGGTAGGTATCTTGGCCGACATAGGCAAATCGCGCGCGGAGATCGTCGAGCGCCAGCTCGCGGAGGTCGACGCCATCCAGCAGCACGCGCCCGCTCGTCGGGTCAAAGAAGCGCATCAGCAGGTGGAGCGCCGTCGTCTTGCCGGCGCCAGACGGGCCGACCAGAGCGACAGTTTCGCCCGGCTCGACCCGGAAGGAGACGTCAACGAGCGCGGGGCGCGCCCCCCGGTCGTAGGCAAAGCTGACCCGCTCGAAGGTGATCGCCGGCTGACGCGCAGGAAGGGAACGCGGCGCAGCGGGAGGCGTCACTTCTGGCTGCTCATTGAGGATGGCGAAAATGCCCCGGGCCGCGGCGACGCCCGTCTGTCCCTGATGAAACAGGCCGGCCAGTTCGCGGATGGGGCGGAACGCTTCGTTCGAGAGCAGGAGCACGATGACGAGAGCGCCCGGTCCGAGCGCGCCATTCGCTGTCGCCCAGGCAGAGAAGACGACCGCAGCAGTCGCCCCGCCAGTCACCACGAGGTCCATCACGCCCGCAACTCCGAAGTTGACTGCGAGCAAGCCGCCGAGCGACTTTGCCACCGCATCCGCTGCGGCGCGGATCTCGCGGCCGCGGTCCTTACTCCGCGCAAACGCCTTCAGCGTTGGCAGCCCTTGGAGGCTGTCCACCATCAAGCTGGAGAGCATCCCGAACCGCATCCAAAACAGCCCGCCGAGCCGCCCCGTCAGTTTCATAAATGCCGCCGGAGCGACGAGGGCGAGAACGATGCAGGCCGCGAGGATCAGCGGGAGCATGGGGTGAAGGGTGAAGAGAAAAGCCATGATCCCCAGAGGGGCGAGGACAGTAACGACGAGCTGAGGAAGATACTTGCCGTAATACACTTCGAGCGCCTCGACGCCATCGACCGCTCGCGAGAGCAGGTCGCCCGTCTGCCGGCGCTCGAGGTATCCCGGGCCGAGCGTGACGAGATGACGGTAGAGCCGAGTGCGCAGGCGCACCTTGACGCGCCCCGCGATTGAAGCGGCCAAGATCTCTTTCCCGGCAAGAAGTCCACCCCGAGCGACGACAACAACCGCAGCGGCGAAGACAAACGGCATCGCTGCAGCGAGCCCGCTGCCGGCGAACAGCACGCCGATCGCCTGACCGAGCAACGCGAGCGAGGCAATGGCCGCGATGGTGCCGAGGAGACCAAGCAGCATAGTCGCGACAATCCGAAGGCGAACGCCCTCGGCGAGCCGAAGCAGCGCCGGATCGATATGCACGGTGCCCCCTTAATGTCAGTCCTGACACGCAGTATAGCACACCGCCTTCCCGTCAGCAGCATCCCCACGGTACACTTTTGAGAAACTGATCCCCTGCTCGCCGCCCCGCCCGGCAAAGGAGTCCTCGATGGACCCGTATCTCGCCGCCCTGCTCTCGTGGTCGTTCGACCCGCTCGTCATCGGAGGGCTGGCGCTCCTCGCCCTTCTCTACTGGCGCGGCGCGCGTCGGCTCGCAACGCGCGGGGGGCTGACCCGCCACATCAGCGGCGGACAGCTCGCCGCGGCCATTGCCGGCTGGCTCTCTCTCGTGTTTGCTCTCGTTTCGCCGCTGGCAGTCTTCAGCAGCTTCTTCCTCAGCGCGCACATGGCGCAGCACCTGATCTTGACCCAGATCTCCGCTCCGCTCGTGCTGATGGGGCGCCCCGTGCCGACGCTCCTGCTTGGGCTGCCGCGTCAGCTCGGGCGCGATATCGCCCCCCTCCTTGCCCGTGATGGACCGCTCTACGCGATTGGGTCAGCTCTCGTTACACCGCCCGTGGCGCTCCTCGTCTTCCTCCTCGTCTTTTTCGGCTGGCATGTGCCCGTGCTCTACGACGCCGCGATCCGCATCACCGTGCTTCACGACTTCCAACATCTGACGTTCTTTTGGGCAGCGATCCTCTTTTGGTGGGGCGCGGTCGACCCCGTCAACGGACGCAACCAGCGCCGCCGCTTCTTGAGCCTCGTCACGATTGCGCTCGCTTTCATGGCCGCCAATGCGCTCGGCATCTGGTTCACCTTCACCCCCAACATCATCTACCCGAGCTATGAGGTGGGACCGCAGCTGTTCGGCGTCTCCTCGCGCGACGACCAAATCGTGGGCGGGCTGGTGATGTGGGTCGCCGGCAGCCTGCTGTACGCAATCGCCGCGCTTGTAGTGCTCGGCGCCGCGATGCATGCCGAAGAACGAGCAGCGCGCCGGCGCGAGGCGCAGGAGGCCGCGCTCGCGTGAGCAGCCGGCCTCTGCTGAGCACGTCTGCTCTTGCCATCATCGTCGCTGCGCTTGCGCTCGCCCTCGGGGTGACCGAGGCGAGCGCCAACGGCCTCGGGGAGATCCGCGTCGCCGACGCACCAGTGGGCAGCTACCGCTTGACCGTCGCCACCAGCCCTTCCCCCCTCGAAGCGGGGGATGCCCTCCTCACCATCCTCGTGCAGGATGAGCACCGCTTCCCCGTTCTCGATGCTGCTGTCTCGGTTCGCGCCGCTCGCGAAGGCGAGCCGCTCGGTCCCCCCCTCTCCGCCCGAACCGGGCTCGTCGCGAACCGCCTGCTCTACGCAGTGACCGTCCCTCTCGACCGCCCCGGACGCTGGCAGCTCCTCATCCGAGTCGAGGGGAGCGCGGGCAGCGGCGAGCTGCCGCTCGCGCTTGATGTCTCGCCTCCCGGACCGCTGCGCTTCCTTGGCCCCGCGGTGCTGATCGCGCTCCCCTCGCTCCTCGTGATCGCCGGTTTCCTCGCGCGCCGAGCGCGATACCATCGCGAGTCGAAGCAGGCCGTCTCTTCCCACCTGAGCAGCAAAGAGGGAACCCCATGATGATGGGCCATGGCCTCCGCGGACGGGGGCCAATGGCGGGAGGGCGTCCTGAGCGGCTTGGCCTTCCCAAAGCCTTGCCTCGCTCCCTGCGATTTCTCCGTCCCTACTGGCGATCAACTCTGGTCGCCTTTGGCGGGCTTGTCCTTGTCACCGTGACAACGCTCGCCAGCCCGCAGCTGGTGCGGCTGGCGATCGACCGCGGGCTGGAGCCCCGCGACCTGACGTTGCTCCTCCTTACAACCGGCGGTATGCTCGCCATCGCGCTCATCCGCGGCGCGGCGAGTTTCGCCCAGACTTACGGCTCTGAACGCGCTGCACAGGGGCTCGCCTACGAACTGCGCGACGCGCTGTTCACCCACATCCAGCGCCAGAGCTTCAGCTTCTACGACTCGATCCAGACCGGCCAGCTGCTCACCCGGATCACGAGCGATGTCGAACAGGTCCGTCTCTTTGCGAGCGCCGGCCTTCTCCAAGCGATCAGCGCGGTGACGCTCTTACTTGGGAGCGTCGCCGTGCTCGTTGCGCTGAACTGGAAGCTCGCTATCCTTGCCCTGCTGCCCATCCCGCTTGTTCTCCTCCTTGTCTTCGGGTTTCTGGCCAAAGCCGGCCCCCTCTTTGGACAGCTGCAGCAGAAGGTCGGCGAACTGAATTCCATCCTCCAAGAGAACATTGCCGGTGTTCGGGTCGTCCGCGCGTTCACGCGCGAGCGCGTCGAAGAGGCGAGGTTCGGCGCGCGCAATCGCGAGTTGCTAGAGACCTCGCTGCGCACGCTGCACATGATCTCCCTCAACTTCCCTCTCGTCTTCTTCCTCGGCAACCTCGGCGGGGTTCTCGTCGTGCTTGTCGGCGGCATCGACGTCATCAATGGCGCTCTCACCATCGGAGAACTGATCGCGTTCAACAGCTATCTCGCTTTTCTGCTCTTCCCCGTCCTCTCACTCGGCTTCCTGTCGATCGCCGCGGCGCGCGCCGATGCGTCGGCGGTTCGGATCTTTGAGGTGCTGGACTCCAACATCGAGGTTGCGGACAAGCCCGGGGCCATCGACCTGCCGCCAATCCAAGGGCGGGTTGAGTTCGATCACGTCTGGTTCCGCTATCCGGGTGACCAGCGCCCCGTGCTGGAGGATATTTCGTTCGTCGTCGAGCCGGGGCAGACCGTTGCGATCCTCGGCGCAACCGGCTCGGGGAAAAGCACGTTGGTCAATCTTCTCCCGCGGTTCTATGACCCGACGTCGGGAGCAGTGCGGATCGACGGGCACGACCTTCGCGATGTCACACTTGCCAGCCTGCGCTCGCAGATCGGGATCGTCCTGCAGGAAACTCAGCTGATTCGCGGCACCATCCGCGAGAACATCGCCTTCGGCAAGCCCGATGCGACGGACGAAGAAATCCGCGCCGCCGCCGAAGCAGCGCAAGCCGCTGAGTTCATCGACCAGCTGCCTCAGGGCTACCAGACGGTCGTCGGTGACCGGGGCGTGGGGCTGTCGGGCGGCCAGAAGCAGCGGATTGCGATTGCGCGCGCCCTGCTCGTGCGTCCACGACTGCTCATCCTCGACGACAGCACCTCGGCCGTCGATGCCGCAACCGAGGCGAAGATCCAAGCTGCGCTCGATGCCCTCATCCGCGATAAGCAGAGCACAGTCTTCGTCATTGCCCAGCGGGTTAGCACGGTCCGCGACGCCGACCGGATCCTGCTGCTGGAAGAGGGCCGCCTTGTCGCGAGCGGGACCCATGAAGAACTGCTCGCCGACAGCCAGCTCTATAACGACATCCTCGGGTCGCAGCTACGGCCTGATGCGCCTGAAGCGGTGGTAGGAGGAGGCACCGATGTGGGGTGGAATTGACCAAATCGCCCAAACTCCCGAGGTGCGGGCGCGTCACCGCCAAGCTGTGCTGCGGCGCCTGCTCGCTGAACTGGCACCGTACCGCCCCCAGCTGTTCGGCCTGCTGGTGTTCACACTGATCAATGGCGCGGCGACCGCCGCCGGTCCTTGGCTGGTCGGCTTGGCTATCGACGACATCCTGCTCTACCAAGATATCGGCCGGCTCATCGTCATCGTCGGATTGCTCGCAGGCAGCTATCTGCTCGGCCTCCTCGCCGTGCGTGGCCAACTGCTCACCGTGGGCGGGCTCGGCGCTCGCGTCATGGCCAAGCTCCGGGGCGAGGTCTTCGCCAAGATCCAACGCCTCCCGATCGCCTATTTTGATACCCACGCCTCCGGTGACCTCCAGAGCCGTCTTGTCAACGACATCGACACGCTGAACCAACTGCTCAGCCCCGGCCTCAGCCAAGTGCTTAGCGTCCTCTTCGGCCTGGTCGGAACTCTCGTCGCGATGGCGGTGCTCGATTGGCGCCTCGCCTTGGCCTGCGCGCCGATCCTGCCGATCATGGCGCTGACGACCAACGTCTTCACCCGGCGCGCCCGCCGCGCCTACCGGGTCACCCGCAAGACGGTGGGAGCGGTCTCTGCCGTGCTGGAGCAGGACATCACCGGCATCCGCGAAGCGCAGGCGTTCAACCGCACCGAGCAAAATGTGCGCCAGTTCCGCGAGTTGAATGCTGCCAACCGGAACGCCAACCTCCAAGCGGTCGCCATCACTTCCGCTTTCTCGCCCGCGATCGACGTGCTGAGCACGGTCGGCATCGCCATTGTCATCGGCTACGGCGGCTTCCTCGCGCTGCGCGGCGAAATCCAAGTGGGCGTGGTCGCAGCGTTCTTGCTCTATGTCCAACAGTTCTTCCGTCCCATTCAGATGCTGAGCCAGCTGGCAGCGCAAGTTCAGCCGGCCCTCGCCGGCGCAGAGCGCATCTATGAGCTTCTAGACCAGCCTGAACAAGAAGCCGACCCTCCCCTCGCGCGCCCCGTCGGCCGCCTGCGAGGCGAACTTGTCTTCGATCGCGTCACGTTCGGCTATTCGCCGGACCGTCCCGTGCTGCATGAGATCTCTTTCGAGGCGGCGCCCGGAATGACTGTCGCGCTTGTCGGACCGACCGGCGCCGGAAAGACGACGATCGCGTCGCTGGCTCCCCGCTTTTACGATGTCACGCACGGTGCTGTTCGGATCGATGGCATCGACGTCCGCGACCTCCGGCGCGAGGACCTTCGCCGCAACATCGGGATTGTCCTCCAAGACCCGTTTCTGTTCAGCGGCACGATCGCCGAGAACATCGCCTTCGGCAAGCCCGACGCGACGGACGAGGAGATCCGCGCCGCCGCCCGCGCGGTCTTCGCCGACCGCTTCATCGAGCGGCTGCCGGCCGGCTACGCGACCCGGGTGAGCGAAGCAGGACGCTCCCTCAGTCAAGGCCAACGTCAGCTCATCAGCTTCGCGCGCGCCGTGCTCGCCGACCCCAGCATCCTCATCCTCGATGAGGCAACGAGCCGGGTCGACACGCGCACCGAAGCACTGATCCAACAAGCGCTTGCCGTCCTCCTCCGAGGGCGAACCAGCCTCGTCATCGCTCATCGGCTCAGCACGGTCCGCAACGCCGACCTGATCCTCGTGATCAACGGCGGCCGCATCGTCGAACGCGGACGTCACCCCGAACTGCTGGCAGCCGGCGGCCTCTATGCCGACCTCTATCGACGACAGTTCCGCGACCCCCTCCCCGCGATTGCCGGGCAGAACCGATTTCGATCGCGCGCGTTGTAAACTCGGCGACACTGCCGCTTCGAGTGGCAGAGAAGAGAGGTCGCTTCTACGACGAGGGGGCGGCCAGGCGATGGAGGAAGAGGATGCAGAGCGAGCCCAGTGCAACGCCCCCCGGCGTTTCCCCACCCGCGCCCCCGCGTTCCAACCGCAACCGTAATCTCCTGATCGGCGGCGGCTGCGCGCTGGTCGTGCTGTGCCTGCTCTGCGTCGGCGGCATTGCGGTGACCGGCGGGCTGGCGGCATTCGGCATCGGCGCCGCCTTCGGGCCAGTCGAAACCGCTGCCAACAATTTCATGTCCGGCCTGCGTGACGGCAACTGGCAACAGGCCTACAGCCAGATGGACCCGGCGCTCCAACGGGAAGTCGGCAACGTCAGTCAATTCCAGCAGCTGATCACCCGCGGCCAGGCGGTCCCCGAGTCGTGGAACTGGACGAGACGCGATATCAACAACGATATCGCCGATTGGAGCGGCAGCGCCCAATTCAAAACCGGACGCTCCGGGACAGTCGAGCTCAGACTGCGCCGGAGTGGCGACGATTGGAAGGTCATCTCATTTGACCTTCAGCCGCGCTGATCCTCCCCTCACGAGCTGTCGAGAGAACGCGCCGCTCGCAAGCGGCGCTCCATCCCGCGACACTGCGCGCAGCGCCGCCGGCGCTCGGGAGGCGAGGGCGCTCCCTGCAGTTCACCGCATCCGGTACCCCGGATAAGCACCCCTCTCCCTGCACCTGCAGCGAGCGCCTAGGCCGGCTCGGGGATATCTTCCCACACCTCCTCGAGCAGTTGGAAGAGCACTCCGTAGGCATGCTTCGGATGAATAAAGGCTTCCTCGATGCCGCCCTCGGTCTTCTGCCCGAAGGTAGGGATCCCCCGTTCCGCAAGGCGCTCGCGCATTGCGGCAAGGCTCTCCACCTGTACCGTCACATGATGGACGCCAGGGCCTCGTTGCAGAAAGCGGTGCAGAAAGCTGTCTTCCCCTTTGGGCGAAAGCAGCTCGAACTTGCTCTCGCCGACGCGGAAAATCGCGCCGAAAAAGTCCTGCGACTCAAAAAACTTGACCCGATCGCGCTGCACGTCGAAGACCGCCTCAAAAAAAGTGAGCGCCTCGTCGATCGACGGGACAGCGATGCTGACATGATCAATCCGTTTCGCTCGCGGCACAATCCACCTTCAGCCAGAGTGTTGTCGGCGCCCGTTGCATGCTTTCTACCACGAACCGGCGCCCGAGCGCGCCCCCTCTCAGCTGGGGGTCGGTGTTGGCGTCGGCGTTGCAGTTGGGGTGGGGGTGAGCGTTGGGGTCGAGGTGGGGGTTGCTGTTGACGTCGCGGTCGGAGTGATTGTCGGCGTCGGAGAAACGGTCGCCGTCGGCAGCGGCGTGACTGTCGGGGTTGGAGAAGCGGTCGCCGTCGGCGTCGGGGTCCGCCCATCGCGCACCAGCACCGCCACCACTTGGATCGACCGTACGGTCGGCGTCGAGGTCGGGGGCACTCCACCGCTCGCGGATGTCGTCCAGCCCATGTCGGTGAGCATGCCGAGTGCAATCGGACCGGGATTGTGGATCGCCTCGCCGCGCCCAATCGCCGGCGTCATCAGCGCGTTCGGATTGCCTCGCCCGTACGTCGCCTCGTCAAGATGCGAGTAGCTTGAGCCAGGCTGCCAAGGATTCGGCGCGTACAGCTTCGCCGGCGCGCCGCCGTTCGCGGCGTTGGTCGCCGGCGCCGAGAAAAACACATTGTTGCTCGTCACCTGCGCAGCAAGGGCAGGGGATCGGTTCGGGAAGGAGAGGATTGGCTGGCCGGCGCCATTCTGGGTGAAGCGGTCATAGATGGCCGGCCACTCGTTGACACCGAACCCATAGCCAATGACCCCCTCATACTGGCGCACCGACCCCGCGAAGCCAAGGCCGTGAGCCAGTTCGTGGAGGACGACCGTCACGAAGTCGATCTTGTCGGCTGGCGTTCGGCCATCTATTCCAAAATACCAATCGCGGTACTCCGCATTGAAGCGCACGACGATATCGACGCGGGTTGGGTCGAGATCGCGGCTCGCAAAGTGGTTTGCGAGCGCAGCGGGATAGAATGTCTGCCCGCGCGGCGCGCCCGGGAAGTTCGCGAAGTAGGCGCTCGCTCCCGCAGCGGCGAGAGCGCCGGGTTCGAACCCCCCTGTGAACGTTGCCTCAACTGTGATTGGCGTCTCCGATGAAAGAAGCGCCCGCCAAATGGTGACTGCGTAGTCGAAGGCAGCCTGCGCCTGCGGTGTGAAGCCAATGTAATTGACCACAATCTGAGCGGCTTGAGGGCGAATCGCGGCGAGGTCATCGGGTGGAGGAATAAAGAGCGGACCGACCGACTCGCGCTCGCGAAGGATGACCTCGACCCCCTCGGCACGCGCGAACGCCTCGGCGCCGTCTGCGGTCTGGGAGAGCGCAACTGGAAAGAGAGCGACCAGCAGCGCAACGGCGAGTGCCGCAAGCCCGAGCCGCGCGCTCATCAGCGCTCGAATCCGTCAATCGCGAGATGGGGCGGCGGAAGCAAGCGCGCGGCCGAGCAGGTCGCGAAAGGCGGGGCCGCCAAGCTCATGCCAGCGCGCTTGGACCTGCTCTGCCAAGGCCGCGGCAGCTGCGCGGCAGCGGGCGATGAACGCCTCGAGCGGCGCTCGATCGCTGCTGCGGTCAGCAAGGGAGCGGGCAAGGGCAAGAGCGACATACGCATCTTGGTGTGCCCCCAACAGTTCTTGAAATTCGGCAAGCAGAGAGCGGATCTGCTTTGCCTCCGCGCCGAGCGCTTCAGCGAAAAATTCGACCGCGTAGCGGAGCCGCTTAATAGCGATCCGCAGCTGATGGAGAGTTTCCGGCGTCGCAACGGGAAGCGCGGTCTCATAGGCGAGCACGGCCTCATAGCGGCGCCAGAGGAGGGAGCCGACAAAGTGACGGGCCAAGCTGGGAGAACCGTCGTGAGGGGGCGGGGATTCTCCGCGCTCGCGCAGCCGCGCGATCTCGGCATCGAGCCGCGCCAGCGCGCTCGCAGTCTCGGGGCTGTCGAGCGCGGCAAGCAGCTGAGCCCGCCCAGCTGCCCGCTGCTGCTCGACGGCGAGCACGAACTCGGCCGGCGCCTCAGCAGCGAACGCTTGAAGCTGGACATCAGCATCGCGCACCGCTGCAGCCGCCCGCGCAAGGGCGCGGAGCGCTCGACGGTGCCGGTCGAGCCGTTTCGGTGCAATGCCCGCTTCCGCCAGCAGCTGCAGTGCCGTCCGGAGGCGACGGGTCGCCACCCGAAGGTCGTGGACCCCCTCCGGGTCGATCCCCTCCCGCGCAATGCCTTCCGCCCGCCGCAGCCGATCGAGGTTCTTCCGGAGCGACTGGGCCCCCAACGCTGCCAGCTGCTGCCCGCCCGGAAGGGCGAGACGTTGCCGGAGCGCAAGCCCGCGCTCAAGCTTCGACCGCGGCTCCGGGACGACGTCGAGCTGCTTGCGGAGAAGCGCCTCGAGCGCGGAGAGATCCTCGGGCGTTCCCCCGGGGCGCAGCTCGACCTCAAGCTCGTGGAAACGCTCGCGAACCTCCGCGACGATCACCGCGCCTTCATCGAGCGCCAGCTCGGCAACCGCCCGCCCCTCCCGCTCAACCTGCCAGGCGACACGATGATTGACCACGGTCACCCGCTCCTCAAGCGAACTAAGGTCGACCCCAACGAGAGCGGAGCGCACGTCGTCGGGCCAGACACCGGTTTCGGTGGGGTCGCGCTCCACCACCGCTTCGATCTCATCACGGCGATGGAGATGGCCCGTTCCCGCGGGAGGGCCCTTGACGGTGATCAGCAGGGAGGCGCCGTCACGGCGGATCCGAAGCGCCCGCTGTGTTGCAGCGAGGGCACCGTCAGGCGTATCGAGCAGGCGATCATGCAACTGGTGAACGCGCACCTCGCCGAGCTGGTACGGGCCGAGGTCGAGGGCGGCAATGCGCTCCGGCGGGACTGGCGCGAGCAGGCGGAGCTTGATCTCGATCTCCATCAGGCAGCAACGGCCGCATGACGATAGACAAAGTCGCGCGCCCAGCGGTCGGCGTCAAGGATTGCTTCGAGGGTGAGCTCGCCGCTCGGCCGGTAGGCATCGAGCGCGGCGGCGACCAGCGGCGCGAGGTCGCCAAATCGAACGCGATCATGCAGGAACAGGGTGACCGCCGCTTCGTCCGCGCCGCCTAGGACTGCCGGGTAGGCGCCCCCGGCTCTCCCCGCCTGCAGAGCAAGGTCGAGCAGCGGATAGCGGCCCGGCTCAACCGCATCGAAGTGCAGGCGTCCAATCGCGGCAAGGTCAAGCCGCGGCAGGCTGGCATTCGCAACGCGCTCCGGAAAGGTGAGCGCGTATTGAATGGGGGTGCGCATATCCGGAACGCCAAGCTGGGCCTTCACCGAGCCGTCGATAAACTCGACGAGCGAATGGATAACGCTTTCGCGGTGGAGGAGGACTGACAGCCGCTCAAACGGCAGCCCAAACAGCCAGTGCGCTTCGATCAGCTCAAACCCCTTATTGAGCAGGCTTGCGCTATCGACGGTGACCTTCGGCCCCATCGCCCACGTCGGATGATTCAGCGCATCTTTGGCGCGCAGGGAAGCAAGCTGTGAGGCGGGGAGGTCGCGGAAGGCACCGCCCGAGGCGGTAAGGATCAGCCGCTCGACAGTGGGCAGGCAGGAGACCGGCGGCCGGCACGGTTCGCGCTCGTGAAGGCATTGCCAAAGCGCGCTGTGCTCGCTGTCGATGGGGAGAATAGGCGCGCCGCTGCGCTGCGCGGCAGCGACTGCTAGCGCTCCGGCAGCGACAAGGGCCTCTTTGTTCGCCAAGGCGACAGCCTTGCCTGCGGTGAGCGCGGCAACGGTCGGGGCGATGCCCGCGCTGCCCGGCGTCGCCATGACCACCACGTCGACCTCGTCGCTCGTCGCGATCTCGACCAGCGTCGCCGGGCGCGCCTCACCGCACGTCCAGCCGGGGACGTCTCGCGTTGCGACAAGCTTGGGCCGGAATTCCATCACCTGCGCCTGAAAGCGAGCCGTCGGCCGCCCAGCAGCAAGCGCAGTGATCGCAAATCGATCGGGATGAGCGCGAACGACGTCAAGGGTTTGGGTTCCGATGGAGCCGGTTGAGCCAAGAACGGCGACCCGGCGGCGCATACTCATCAACGAACACTCGCAATGGCATTATCGTGTGAGTAATGGTCCCAGGTAGTATACGACCACCACGACAAATGTCAGGCTGTCAATTCGGTCGAGCACCCCGCCATGGCCCGGAATGAGTCCGCTCGCATCCTTGACCTGGGCGGAGCGCTTGATCGCAGACTCGACGAGATCGCCGAGCTGGGCCGCAAGTGAGACGGCGACGCCGATGCCAGCAGCGAGAAGAGGCGTGAGCGGCGGGTTCAGCCCGATCGCCGCGAACGGCGGCAGCGCGAGGAGCGTCATCAGGCCGGCCGCAGCCAGCGGCGTGGCGATAAGCGACCCGATCGCGCCCTCCCAGGTCTTCTTCGGGCTGATTGCGGGCACAAGCCGATGTCGGCCGAGCGTCCGGCCCACCGCATAAGCCGCGGTGTCGGAGGTGAAGGTCAGGAGGAGCGCGACGATCACCCAGCTGCGGCCGTCGGGCTCGACGTCGCGGAGCAGCACCCAGTGTGCAAGCAGCCAGCCTGTCCAGAGCGCGCCGCCCAGGGTGATCGCCCAATCGCCGAACGCTGTTGTCGCCTGTCTGCGCAGCAGCCGAACCGCGAGCACCGCAATGAGCGCGATGGTGAGGGCGATCGGGATCAGTTCGCGGCCGGTGTTCTGCAGGAAGTTCGCTTGAACGCTGGTCGCTCCGACGAACAGCAGCGCGATGAGGATCCCCGTTGCTTTGAGCGGTTCATACCCCGCGCGCTCGGCGAGCGTCATGAATTCATACGCCGCCGCCGCCGCAAATGTCGCAACGACAATGGTCGTCCACGGGTCGCCCAGCCACGCCGCCACGACGAGAATGGGGATCAAGACGAGAGAACTGGCGACCCGAAGACCGAGCATCACGCTCCTATTGAGGGTCGAGGCCTCCAAACCGGCGCTTGCGCCGACTGAAGGCGAGAAGCGCCTCGCGCACGTCATCCTTCCCGAAATCCGGCCAGTAGACCGGCGTGGAGTAGTACTCGGCGTATGCCGTCTGCCAGATGAGGAAGTTCGAGAGACGCATTTCGCCGGCGGTGCGGATGACGAGGTCGGGGTCTGGAGCGCCGGCGGTGTAGAGGTACGCTGCGAAGCGGTCCTCCGTCAGTTCGTTCGGGTCGATCCCGGCCGCGATGATCGAGCGGACAGCATCGAGGATCTCGGCGCGACCGCCGTAGTTAAAGGCGAGATTGACCGTAATCCGCGTATTGTTCCGTGTCAGTTCGATCGCGTCATTGACGGCGCGCTGAATATCTGGTGCCAGCACGTCGAGCCGCCCAAGATGGCGCAGCCGGGCTCCTTTTTCGTGCAGTTTCGCGGTTTCCCGCTCGAGCACTTCCGGGATGAGGTTGAGCAGAAAGTCGACTTCTTCGGGAGGACGCGACCAGTTCTCAGTCGAGAAGGCGTAGAGTGTCAGCATCTCGACGCCATGCTCGGCAAAACTTTCGATGATCCGGCGGATATTTTCGGTGCCGGCACGATGCCCCGCCTGACGCGGAAGATTGCGCTGTTTTGCCCAACGTCCGTTGCCATCCATGATGATGGCAACATGGCGAGGAAGGGGCCGGATTACTGGTTCAGGCGCTCGTTCATTCTCTTCAACGAGCGCCGGCTCTTGGTCAGGGCGCGTTGCCTTCATCTTCGTACTTTCCCCACTATGATGCCGCTGGGAGGAAGAGCTCGGACGCTTCAGTCATCGCCAGCTTTTCGCTATGCGATTGGCGCCATCTGTTGCGCTAGACCTCGAGCACTTCAGCTTCTTTCTGCTTCCCAATCCTTTCGATCTCGGCGGATGCCTGATCCGTCAGCTTTTGGAGACGGTCTTCCGCTCGCTTCTCTTGGTCCGACGAGATCCCGCCTTCTTTTTGCAGCTCGCGCATCGTCTTATCGGCATCACGCCGGATGTTGCGCAGCGCAACCTTATGTTCCTCGACATACTTGCGCACGAGCTTGACGAGATCGCGCCGGCGCTCCTCGGTAAGGGGCGGAAAGACGATACGGATCACTCGGCCGTCATTCGTTGGGTTCAAGCCGAGATCGGATTTCTGGATCGCTTTCTCGATGCTCGCGAATGCGCCCCGGTCGTAGGGCGTGATGACGAGGGTGCGCGCCTCGGCGACGGTGATCTGGGCCAACTGCTGGAGCGGCGTCGGAACGCCGTAGTAGTCAACCGGCAAGCGCTCGATCAAGGCAGGCGAGGCGCGACCCGTTCGGATAGTAGCGAGTTCGCGCTTCAGCGACTCGACGGTCTTCTGCATCCGTTGCTCGGCGTCGGCAATGACGTCCTCGATCACAACACTCCTCCGTCCAGCTGCGGCGGCGCCGCATCCCGTATTATGCCGGTCCGGCGACCAGTGTGCCGATTTCCTCGCCGACGACAGCCCGTTCGATGCTCCCCTCCGCCTGCAGGTTGAAGACGATAATCGGGAGATTGTTATCCATGCAGAGAGAGAGGGCGGTGCTATCCATCACCGCCAAGCGGTTGTTGAGCGCATCGAGATAGCTGAGATAGTCATAGCGCCGGGCATTCGGGTTCTTCCGCGGGTCGTCATCATACACGCCGTCGACACGGTTCTTCGCCATCAGCAGCACCTCTGCCCCGATCTCTAAGGCGCGGAGGGCCGCCGCGGTATCAGTGGTCATAAAGGGGTTGCCGGTGCCCGCGGCGAAGAGCACCACCAGCCCCTTTTCCAGATGATGGATCGCCCGACGACGGATGTACGGCTCAGCGACCGAGTGGATATCAATGGCGGTCATCGTCCGCGTCGCGACGCCCAGCTTCTCAAGCGCATCCTGCAGGGCGAGCGCGTTGATCACGGTCGCGAGCATCCCGGCATAGTCGGCGGTGGCGCGGTCCATCCCCGCCGCGCTCGCGGTCGCGCCGCGCCAAATGTTGCCGCCGCCGACGACGATCCCGATGGCCACCCCGAGGTCATGGACCCGGCGGATCTGCTGGGCGATGTCGCGGACGATCGCCGGGTCGATGCCATACCCTCCTTCGCCGACTAACGCCTCGCCGCTCAACTTGAGCAGGACGCGGCGATAGCGAGGCCGTGAGCCCACGCCCCTACGCCCCCAGTTCGAACCGGGCGAAACGCCGCACTTGGATGTTCTCGCCCGTCTTCCGGATCATCTCCTTGACGAGGTCGTCGATCGTCTTGCTGGGGTCTTTGATGAACGGCATCGCAAGCAGGGCGAGGTCTTCCGGCCGCCCCGGCGTCTCGGGAGGGATCTCCTCCGCTCTCAGATAGCGCGGGTCCATTGCCGCAACCTGCATCGCGATATCGTGCGCCAGTTCGCGGAACGCTTCGTTGCGAGCGACAAAGTCGGTCTCACAGTTCAGTTCGACCAGGGCGCCGATGCGACCGCCGTGGACATACGCTTCAACCACGCCTTGGTTGGTCGCCCGGCCAGCGCGCTTTGCAATGCGCCCCCCTGCCCACTCTTCGATCAGCGCTTCCGCCCGGCGCATATCGCCTTGGGCCTCGATCAATGCCCGTTTCGACTCCATAACCCCCGCGCCGGTCTTCTCGCGGAGTTCCTTTACCATCGCGGCGGTGATTTCCACCGTTCCTCCATCAGCGGTTCAATTCGAGATCTGCCTCGGGTTGAGCGTACCGCAACGCTGCTGCTCGCGCCGCGCGCGGCGCTTCACTGGCTACGCCTCCTCCTCTGCTTCTCCTCGCTCTTTCTCCGGCTCGGCGAGCGCAGAGATGTCGGCACCTTCTTCAAGCTCCTGCGCGATGCGCTGGCCTTCGATACAGGCGTCGGCAATCTTGCTGGTGAGCAGCTTGACGGCGCGGATCGCATCATCGTTGGCGGGAATGGGATAATCAATCTCTTCTGGATTGCAGTTGGTATCGACCAGCGCAACGATCGGGATCTCAAGCCGGCGCGCCTCCGCCACCGCGATCCGTTCCTTGCTCGGGTCGACGATGAACAGCGCTTGCGGCAGCGAGGTCATTTCAAGGACCCCGCCCAGCAGCCGCTGCAGCTTTGCCAGCTCCTCTTCGAGCTTGATCGCCTCCTTCTTCGGAAGATAGTCGAACTCGCCCTTCAGCTTTCGGTCGTGCAGCCGCACCAAATAGGCGAGCCGCTGCTCGATGGTGCGGAAATTCGTCAGCATGCCGCCGAGCCACCGATAGTTGACGTAGAACTGCCCCGCCCGGATCGCCTCCTCTTTGACCGCGTCCTGCGCCTGTTTCTTCGTTCCGACGAAAATCAGTTTTCCGCCGGCAGCCGTTACATCGCGAACAAAGTTATACGCTTCGTTCAGTTTGGTAACCGTTTGCTGTAAGTCGATGATATGGATGCCGTTGCGCTCGGTGAAGATATACGGCTTCATCCGCGGATCCCACCGGCGCGTTTGATGCCCAAAATGGACACCAGCTTCCAAAAGGGTTTTCATCGAGACAACAGAAGCCATGTCGATTCCTTCCTCCTCCGCCCGCGCATACTCCGACGGGACCCAAGGGGCAGGAACATCGGCGGCCGCGGGCGTGCGTAATCTTGAAAATCGTACCAAATGACGGTTGACAGGCTCAAGCAATGCCGGCACAACGGGGCCGCTCCTCGCTTCCCGCAGCGTCAGCCTGCAGCCCCGCCCACGGCCGCTTCTGCGCGCCCTGCCAGCGCTTCCTCTCCGCAGCTGGCCGAAGAGCGAGGCGCCGGGAGGCGCTGTCTTCGGGCGGCGGGAAACGTCATCTCGCCGCCAGCCGCGCTTACCGGCAGCAACCTTCGTGACGTCGTCGGGAGAGGCCTGGCATACTGCTGGTATGCTGACCGACGACACCGTGTTGACGACCCTCTCCCCCGGCATGCCAATCCTCTGGGGCGGGAACCGGTTTGTTACCGTTCCGGCCGAGCTTGCCGCGCAGTTCCGTCCCGGCGACCGGCTGGTCGTCGCCGACGGCGAGCTGCTGCACATTCCCGCTTCCATTGCCGCTGCGGTCGGCGCAGCGATCGACCGGGCAACGGCTGCCTTCCTCGCCCTCGGCGCGGCCACAGACGCGCAGATCACAGCGTTCTACGAGGCATTCGCCCGCCGACTGGAAGATGACGCAATCTGGGCTGCCATCGCCGCCGCCAACGCTGAGGATGTCCAGCGCGCACGGGAGCGCGGCCGGCCGACCACACGCCTGGCGGTGAGCGCGCGAATGCGCGCCGACATGATCGCCGGACTACGCCTCTGGCGAGACCTCCCGAGCCGGCGCGGCCACGTGATCGAGCGGATCGAGCACGAGGGCTGGACAGTTGAGCAGGTGATCGACGGCCTTGGCGTTGTCGGGTTCGTCTTCGAAGGCCGCCCGAACGTCCTCGCCGACGCCACCGGAGTGCTCCGGAGCGGCAACACCGCAGTCTTCCGCATCGGCAGCGACGCCCTCGGCACCGCGCGCGCGATGATGGAGCAGGCAGTGCATCCCGCTATTGCCGAAGCGGGACTGCCGGCGGGAGTGATTGAGCTGATCGACAGCGCTGACCGCGCCGCGGGGTGGGCGCTGTTCTCCGACACCCGGATCGCGCTCGCGGTCGCGCGCGGGTCAGGACCAGCCGTCGCTCAGCTTGGGGCGGTCGCTCGCCAGCACGGTATTCCCGTGAGCCTTCACGGAACCGGAGGCGCTTGGCTGGTCGCCGACGAAACTGCAGACCCGGCCGCCTTCGCCGAAGCGGTCTATCACTCGCTCGACCGGAAGGTGTGCAACACGCTTAATGTCTGCGCGATCGTCCGCGCGCGCCCCGATCTCGTCCCGGTGTTTCTCGACGCGCTCCGCCGAGCGGGAGAGCGGCGGCAAGGAGCGCGTCTCCATGTCGTGGCCGGTGCCGAAACCGCCGTTCCTCCTGAGTGGTTTCAGCGCGTGGTCACCGTCTCCCGTCCCGACGGGCCACGGGAGGAGCCGCTGGCAGACATCATTCCTCTCGCTGCGCTCAGCACCGAGTGGGAATGGGACGAGACCCCGGAGGTGTCGCTCGTGCTGGTCGAGTCGGTCGAGGAGGCGATCCGGCTGTTCAACCAGTACAGCCCGCGCTTCATCGCGTCGCTCGTGAGCGCCCGCCCGGACGCGCATGCCGCCTTCTACCGAGCCATTGAGGCGCCGTTCGTCGGGAACGGCTTCACGCGCTGGGTCGACGGCCAGTATGCGCTGCGCCGTCCTGAACTGGGGCTCTCCAACTGGCAGTACGGTCGGCTGTTCAGCCGAGGCGGCATTCTCTCCGGCGACGGCGTCTTTACTATCCGCACCCGGGCCTTCCAGCACGACCCGAGCGTCCACCGCTAGAGGGCGGCCAGCCGCGTCGCTTCGGCTGCCTCCCGCCGTACGGGCGAGCGCGCCGCCGATTATCTTGGTCGTTCCGCCCTGCTCACGCCTACACCCCGTGAGCGGCGAGCACGCGCTCGCGATGGTAGTGGGTGTCGCCATAGGAGAGGCTGGAGAACTTCAGCCGGCGCAGCGCCAGCTGAAGGTCATACTCCCACGTCATACCCATCGCCCCGTGCACTTGAAAGCTCTCCTTGATGATGCGCTCGGCGGCACTGTTCAGCCAAGCTTTGGCGTAGTGGAGAGCGAGTTCCGCCTCCTCGGGCGCCTTTTCAACAGCCCACGCGGCGCGGTAGGCGAGGAAGCGCCCGCCTTCGACATCGATGCCGAGATCCGCGATCTTGTGCTGAACAGCTTGGAAGGCGCCGATCGGACGGCCGAATTGCACGCGCGTCTTGGCATAGTCGACAGCGAGTTCGAACGCCTTGCTCGCCAGCCCGACCATCCACGCGCAGTCAATTGCGGCGAGCTTGGGGAGCACATCGGCGAGCACCTGCCGCCCGTCGGCCGGGTAGACTTGGAGCGCGCGGGCGCCGTCCAACTGAAGCGCGAACAGGCGGTCGCCGGTGGAGGAGGGCGTTTCAACCCGCTGCACCGCCCCCGCATCGACGAGCACAAGCCGGAGCGCCTCCCCCTGCCGCGCGAGGACCAGCAGCCGGTTCGCGGCATTGGCGTAGGCGACAAGCACTTTCGTGCCGGCAAGGGCGCCTGTCGCGTCGACAGTCGCCGCCGTCGCCTCCGGGTCGAATGGGCCGTCCGCCTCCCAGAGCGCGGGCACGCCGACCTGCCGCCCGGCGACGAGGGCGCGCAAGTTGCCGTCATCGCCGAGGCGCTCCAAAAGGAGCCCATACGCCCAGACAGCGCGGAGCGGTCCGGGATAACAGGCGCGGCCGAGCTCCTCCGCCAGCACCGCGACGGAGGTGAAGCGGGCGCCCGCGCCGCCCACCTCGGCGGAGAAGGGCAGCCCTACCCAGCCGAGGTCTTGGATCTCCTTCCAGACCGCCTCGTCGTAGCCGAGCGGCGAGCGCTCGACCTCGCGCACTTCGCGCGTTGGAACGCGGTCGCGCAAAAAGTCGCGCGCGACACGCTGAATGAACGCTTCTTCCTCATTCAACTGAAGCTCGAGCACGCTTCCTCCTAGCGCGGCAGGCCGAGGCCACGGGTCGCGATGATATTGCGCTGGATCTCCGAGGTGCCGCCCGCAAGGGTTGTCCCCGGCGCGCTCCAGTATTCCTCGTCCCACAGCCCGTCGAGCTCCGCCCATGGCGACCCCTTCGAGAGGAGGCCCAACGGACCGAGGAGGTTGACCCCAAGGCGCTGGATGCGCTGCTGGGTCTCTGTCGCGAACACCTTCGACATCGATGCCTCTGCGTTCGGCACCTTCCCCTGATCCTGCAAGTACGCAATGCGGTAGCCGAACCAGCGCGCCATCTCGAGATTGACCAGCTCCGCGCTGATCGCATCGCGAACGAACGGGTCGCGGAGGATCGGTTCCCCATGCTTCTTTTTGTCCTTGAGATAGGCGATCAGATCATGGAGGAGGCGCCGGGCTTGCCCGACCCACGCCATCTGCGAACGCTCAAAGTCGAGCGAGGTCGCCGTCTGATACCAGCCGCGGTTCACCTCTCCCACGACGGCGCTCCGCGGCAGGCGGACATCTTCCAACGTCAGCAGGGTCCAGCGCTCGTTGCCGTAGGCATCGAGGATTGGCTGGACGGTTACCCCCGGGGTATGGCGCGGCAGAATAAACTGGGTGATCCCTTTGTGCTTCGGAGCGTCCGGGTCCGTTCGCGCCAGCAGAAAGATGTAGTCGGCGTGCTGCGAGTGGTTCCAGACCTTCGAACCGTTGATGACGAATTCATCGCCGTCGGCGACCGCCCGCGTTCGGAGCGAGGCAAGGTCCGACCCTGCATCAGGCTCGGAGTAGCCTTGCGACCAGCGGATCTCGCCGCGCGCGATCATCGGCAGGAAGGTGCGCTTCTGCTCCTCCGAGCCGTAGAGCATAATCGTCGGCCCAATCGTCGAGACCCCAAGATTGGCATTGCCCGTGCCGCGGATACGGTGGTAGGCGGCGAGCTCGTTGAACAGCGCCTGCTTCACCTTCGGCCAGCCGCCGCCGCCGTACTCGACCGGCCAGGCGCCGGTCAGCCAGCCGCGCTGCCCCAGCTCGCGCTGACACTCCGCCGCCTCGTCCCAAAACTGTTTCTCGGCTCGCCCGCCGACCCGGATCGGCGGCGCCAGCCCATCCGGCGGCCATTTCTGCCGGCACCACTCGACCACTTCCTGACGAAAGCCGTCGTATTCGCGGAGATCGAACTCCACAAGGCCTCCTTCGCGCCTCAGCTAAAGTCCTACTTCTGCTCGTATCGCCTGGGCGGCAAGCGCCATCGTTCGGATCTTGCGGAACGCTACTGCGCGCGGCAGATGCCAGAGACCGCAGTCAGGCGCGAGCGACAGCCGCTCCGGCGGCACGACGCGCAGCGCCGCGCGCACCCGCTCCAGCACGTGGTCGACGGTCTCCACCGCCTCGACGCCCAAGTTGAGCACGCCGAGAACAACGATTTTGTCTCCGCACGCGTTCAGGATCGTCTCGTCGTAGCCGGGCTCCTCCCACTCAAGGCTGATCGCGCAAGCGCGGGTTTTCGCCAGCGCGGCGAGCGACTCGCCGTAGAACTGACTGACCCGTTTGTTGATCGCGCTCGTCGGGTAGCCATGGCAGAGATGGACAACGGTGGGTACCGTAATCCCCTCTAGCGCTCGGTTGATGGCCTGCTCGGCAAGCGGCAGCGTGCGCGTTCGGCGCAGGAAGAGGTCTGGTTCGTCCAGCTGCAGCAGCTGGGCACCGGCATCCTGCAGCGCTCGAAGCTCCGCATTGACAGCGACCGCGAAGTCGAGAACGAGTTCAGCGAAATCGTCGTAGTACTCGTTCGCTACCCGGCAGGCGGACGTGAGCGGCCCGAGCACTGTCATCTTCGTCGGGCGGTCGGTGTGGCGCTGGAGAAAGCGCAGGTCCTCGACAGCGAGGGGGCGTTCCCAGCGCACCGGCGCAAAGACGCGCGGCGCCAGCGCGCGGTTCGGGTCGTGCCACGCCGCGCCGAATTCCGGGCGGACATCGGAGCCAGACGTGTCGCGGTCAGCGCCGAATTCGCGCCGCCCCATCCGCACCGTGTCGATGCCGCCATAGCGCAGGAAGTAGAGGTCGAACCGGCCGCGCCGCTGCTCTCCATCAGTGATGATGTCTAGGCCTGCCTCCTCCTGGTCATAGATGGCAAGAAGGGTGGCATCGTCTTGCGCTTCCCGACGCAGCTCAGGAGGCGGCCGCCACGCATCCTCTTCGCGAAAGAACGGGTAGCGCTCGCGGGCAAAGAGCCAAGGTGGCTTGCTGTAGCTTCCGACCAGCTGGGTCGCCAGCGGCGTCAACGGCATCGACCCTCCCCCGAGCAAGTGGCCCAGTCTAGCACGGCGTCGCTCCTCCCTCTGCCAGCGATGAATGTATACCAGAACGCGCAGCGCGCGACAGCGACGCGGAGCCTCCGCTCGCGGGAAATGCGGAGAGAGACGCAGCGCAGTCAGGCATCTCGGCGGCCCGCACGCGGCAGCGGGATGGTTGAGCCGGAGCAGGTCCTCCGCCTACAATCGCTGCGCGCAGCATCGCGACGACGATGCGCCGGCGACCATCCTCCTGGGTGGAGTGAACGTGCCCTCACGCGGCTGATACGTGAGGACCGCTGCTTGTCCGACCCACGCTGCAGCGCGGAGAAATGCAGGATCTCTCGGAGAGCAACGATGCTGGATCGGCTGAGGGCCCTCGAACAGGAAGCGCGGACGCTGCTCAGCGCGGCGGCGACGAGCGAGGAGCTCGAGCGCTGGCGCATTCGATTTCTCGGACGGAAGAGCGAACTGAGCGACCTCCTGCGCCAGCTAGGCAGTTTGCCGCCAGAGGAACGCCCGAAAGTAGGCGCTGCCGCCAACCAGATAAAGAGCGCGCTCGAGACCGCTTTCACAGAGCGCCAGCGCGCGATCGAAGCAGCGGCACGGGCAGCAGCGATCGCCGCCGAAGCCGTCGACGTCACCCTGCCCGGTCGTCCGGTGCCGATCGGCGCGCTACATCCCACCACCCAAATGATCCGCCGGATCACCGAGATCTTCTCTTCCCTCGGCTTCGACATCGTCACCGGCCCCGAAGTGGAGTGGGACTACTACAACTTCGAAGCGCTCAACATCCCGCGCGGCCATCCGGCGCGGGACCAGTGGGACACCTTCTGGATCACGCCAGAAGAGGAATCGGAGCGGCCGATGCTGCTGCGCACCCACACCTCGCCAATGCAGGTGCGCATCATGGAACGCCAGCAGCCTCCGATCCGCGTCGTCGTTCCGGGGCGGGTCTATCGGTATGAGGCGACGGACGCGACGCACGAGTCGGTCTTCTTCCAGTTTGAGGGACTGGCCGTCGGCGAAGGCGTGACGATGGCCGACTTGAAAGGGACGATCTACACCTTCGTTCGGCGCATGTTCGGCGAGCGGCGGCGGGTGCGCTTCCGATGCGACTTCTTCCCCTTCGTCGAGCCGGGTGTCGATGTCGGCGTCGACTGCTGGGTGTGCGACGGGGCGGGCTGCTCCTTCTGCCGGCGAAGCGGCTGGATCGAGGTGATGGGCGCAGGAATGGTTCATCCGCGCGTGCTGGAATACGCCGGCATCGACCCAAAGCGCTATACCGGCTTCGCCTTCGGCGGAGGGGTCGAGCGGTTCAGCCTGCTGCTCCACCGCATCGACGATATTCGGCTGTTCTACGCCAACGACATCCGTTTTCTGCGGCAGTTCGCATGATGTCCAGCTGTCCCTCTCGATCGCGAAGCGCTGTCCCTGCTCTCCTGTGCCCCCGGAAGCCATCTCCCCTCTCGCCGTCGGGAGAGGAGCGAAACTCGGAGCGCCGCGAGGACCCATGACGATGAAAGTCTCTCTCAAATGGCTGCGCGAGTACGTGCAGTGGACCGTGCCCGTAGATGAGTTGGCGCACCGGCTGACGATGGCTGGCGACGAGGTCGAGAGCATTCACCGGATTGGCGCCGACTGGGAAGGGGTGGTGGTCGGCGAGATCGTGCGCTTAGCTCCTCACCCCAACGCCGACCGGCTCCTGCTCGCCACGGTCGACCTCGGCGGGCGTCAGCAGACGGTGGTGACGGGGGCGCCGAACTTGGCAATCGGCCTGCGCGTGCCGTTTGCACCGGTCGGCACGCTGCTCATCGACGGCACGACAGGAGAGCGAAAGCGGCTCAAAGCAGCCAAGATCCGCGGCATCGAATCGGCAGGAATGGTCTGCTCGGCGAAGGAGCTCGGGCTCGGCGACGACCACAGCGGCATCCTCATCCTGCCGCCCGACGCCCCGGTGGGAACCCCCCTGAGCGACCTCTACGGCGATGTCATCTTCGAGTTCAAGACTACCCCCAACCGGCCGGACTTGCTGTCGATGCTCGGCGTTGCCTGGGAAGTGTCGGCGCTGACCGGCTCCCCTGTCCAAGCGCCGCCCCTCGACCACCCGGTCGTCGAGCCCGGGATCGCCGCTCAATTCTCGGTCCGGATCGATGACCCCGATCTCTGCGGGCGCTACAGCGCGGCCCTCGTGCGCGGCGTTCAGATCGGTGAATCGCCCCGCTGGCTGCGGGAGCGGCTCGAGGCAGCGGGAATGCGGCCGATCAACAACGTCGTCGATATCACGAACTATGTCATGCTCGAGTTCGGTCAGCCGATGCATGCCTTTGACGCGGCGACGATCGCCCAGAACACGATCATCGTGCGGCGCGCGCGAGAGGGCGAACGGCTGACAACGCTCGACGGGGTCGAACGGGAACTCGACCCCTCGATGCTCGTGATCGCCGACGCGGAGCGGGCGATCGCGCTCGCAGGCGTGATGGGAGGGCTCGACACCGAGGTGACCGAACGGACCACCGAGATCCTGCTCGAGTCGGCCAACTTCCATAACTACACCATCCGGCGAACGGCAAGACGCCTGCGGATGCGGTCGGAGGCCTCGACCCGGTTCGAGAAGGGGATCAGTCCCGAACTGACCATCCCCGCCCTCCAGCGCGCCTGTCGGCTCCTCACCGAGATCGCGGGCGGGCGCGTCGCTGCGGGGTTCTTGGACGTCTATCCTGGCTGCGTCCCGCTCGAACCCCGGCCTCTTTCGAGCGCCGATGTCGCGCGCGTTCTCGGGGTCACCTGGCCGCTCGAGCGGATTGAACAGATCTTCCGCTCCCTCGGCGCGACTGTCGAGCGTCACGGAGCGCAGCTGCTGATTACGCCGCCTCCTTGGCGGCGCGACCTGAACCTGACCGAGGACCTTGTCGAGGAAGTCGCGCGCATTATCGGCTACGACGAGCTCCCGGCGACCGGACTGCGCGGCGAGGTCCCGGCCACTCCCCCCGACCCCGTGATGGCAACGAGTGAACGGCTGCGCGACCTGATGGTAGCGGCCGGACTTCAAGAGGTGATCACCTACCCGCTGGTCAGCCGCGAGCTGCTCACCCGCGCTGGGCCGGTGCCCGAGCCGATCGCGCTGCTCAACCCGATGACCAGCGACCAGTCGGTGCTGCGAACGAGTATGCGGCCGAGCGTGCTGAAGACGATCGCCGACAACAGTCGCCGCCAAGAGGACGGGCTCGCGCTCTTCGAGATCGGGCTGATCTATCTTCCCCGGGAGAACGACCTGCCGGAGGAGCGGCCGCTGCTCGCCTTCGCGCTCGCTGGTCCGCGCGGCCGCAGCTCATGGCTCGGCGTGAATGAGCCGTATGATTTCTTCGACGGCAAAGGGATCGTCGAGGCGATCGGTGAACGGCAGCGGCTCTCCCTCAGCTTCGCCCGTTCGTCCGACCCGTTTTACCATCCCGGCCGCGCGGCCGAGGTGCGGCGCGACGGCATCCTGATTGGCACGGTGGGCGAGGTCGCTCCGGAGGTGTGCGCCGCGTTCGACCTGAGCGGGCGGGTCGTTTACGGCGAGCTGGAAGTGCGGGCGCTCGTTAGCGACACGATCCCCATCTACCAGCCCGTATCGCGCTTTCCCGATGTCGTCCAAGACCTCGCCATCGTGGTCGACGAGCCGGTGGAGGCAGAGCAGATCCGCTCCCTCCTCGCGAGCGGCCGCTACGTTCAGGAAGTCCGGCTGTTCGATGTCTACCGCGGGGCGCCGCTTGCCGCCGGGAAGAAGTCGCTCGCTTTTACCCTGCGCTTCCGCGCCCCCGACCGCACCCTGACGGAGGAGGAGGTGTCCCGCATCCGCACCGGGCTGGTTGAGCAGCTGGCGCAGCGCTTCGGCGCAACGCTGCGGAGCTGAATGCCTCCCCGCCACCTTGACCCATGACGGAGGCGAGATGTTGCAAGGACTACTCTACCTCTTGGCCGCCCTCCTCGCGCTCGGCGCGGCGGCCGCCGCGCTGGCCTACGCGCAAGGCCCGATGAGCATCGTCTGGGCGATCCAGATTGCTGGGCTCGCCGTCATTCTCACCGTGCTCGCGATCTTCGCTTTCGCTCCCGACCGCCCGGTGCAGTTGAAGAGCGGCAAACGCTGAAGCGCGCGTCCCTCACCGCCGATTACCTCCTGCGCGGCATTCCGGGCGCCGCGCGGCGCCTCGACCGGCTCTGGCTGCCGCGCGCCCTCGCGATCCCGGACCCCGCCCTGCGCCAGCACGCGCTCGAGGCGATGACAACCAAGCGGTTCCACTGCGAGGGAGGCGCCGCCTACGCTGCCTTGGTCGACCGGCACGGGCCGCTGCTGAGCGCCATCGTTGCGCTTCAGACGATCAGCGACTACCTCGATACGCTCTGCGACCGCGGGGAGTCGGAGGAGGGCGCCGACTATCGCCGCCTCCATCAGGCCATGCTCGACGCCGTGCAGCTTGCGCCTCCCTGCCCCGATTACTACGCTCTCCATCCCCGCTGCGAGGACGGCGGCTACTTGCCAGCCTTAGTCACCGCTGCGCGTCGGGCCCGCCGGCGCCTCCCGGGCTACGCTGCCGTCGCGGAGGCGCTCACGGAGCTCGTTCACCGCTATGCCGACCTCCAAGAGTACAAACATCTGCGCCCTCGCGCCGCGGGAATGGCGGCGATGGAGCAGTGGTATGCGCCGCGCCGCCGCCCCGGACTGTCGTGGTGGGAATTCGCCGCTGCCTGCGGCTCAACGCTCGGGATGTTCGCCCTTCTGCGGCTTGCCGCGCGCGGCGTGCCCAGCCGCGCCGCCGTCCGCGCGGTCGTCGAGGCGTACGTCCCTTGGATTGGCGGGCTCCATATCCTGCTCGACTACTTCATCGATCAGGAAGAAGATGCGAGCGTGGGCGAAGTGAACCTCGTCGCCCCCTACCGCACCGAGGCAGAGCGCCGGACCCGGCTGCTCTTCTTCTTCCAGCATGCGCGGCGGGCCGCCGGCTTCCTACCCGATCCCGCGTTCCATCAGTGGATCGTCGACGGCCTCCCCGGCCTTTATCTCGCCGACCCGAAAGCGCTCCGTCCTCGCCAGCGGCCGACTGCTCGCGCTCTTCTCGCGGCGACCCCGCCCTACACGCGCCTTGTCTGGGCAGTGACGCGGCTGCGCCATCTCGTCCGCGAAGGCCGCGCTTCCTCGCAGCGAACGCGGCTAGCCAAATCGTCCTCTCCCCGGCGCGCCAAAGCGGGACTTCCTTCCCGATAACTTCCGCTTCCTTCACGCCGAACGGGATTGTGGAGGAAGGTTGATGACCGAACCGCCGTTTGTCCGCTTCGCAACTGCGTATCACGCCCTCAGCCGAAATGCGGACGAGGGCGCGATCGACCGTTTAGTTGCCCCGCATTTCCAGCTTGTGCTCGACCTTGCTCCCGATATCATCCGCGGCGCTGTCCGCCGCGCCGTCGATCATGGAATGCCGCCCTCTGCCCTCTGGAACGCGCTGCGCGCTATGGAGCAGGACATCGCCGCGCTCCCGCCTTCGGACCGCCACCCTCCGCCGCGTCCCTTTGCTGCCCCCCGGACCGGCGTCGCGTGAGCAGCGCCGTCCTCGAGCTGTCCGCGTCTCCGGTCACCCAAGCGGCGGAGAAGAGGTTGGCCCGCCGGCAGCCTCGGCGGAAGCGGGCGCGCTCGTCGCCGCGCTCTTCGGCTCGGGGAGAGGGGCGCCTTTGCCACGCTGATACGTCCAGAACGCCAAGGGGAAGCCGAGCGCAATCCCGAGAATGCCGAGCACCTGCTGCTGCGTCAGCCCGAACAGCCAGGGAGCGGTATCGATGCGGTAGAAGCTGGTCACAAGCCGGATGACCGAGTACAGCGCGATATAGAGCCAGAAGATAACCCCCCCGGGCAGCTTCCGCCAGAGCGCAAGCAGCAGGCCGAAGAGCGCAAAATCGAGCACCATCTCGTAGCCGACCGCGAGGTGGACCGGCACGCCGATCTGACCGAGCGTCTGGGGATGGGTGTAGACGACCGCCCACGGCACATCGGCCGGGCGTCCCCAATGCTCCCCGTTGATGATGTCCCCAATGCGCCCGATGCCTTGGCCGAGAATGAGGCCGACGGCTGCCGCGTCGGCAAACCAAGGAACGGGCAACTTCGCGAAGCGGGCGTAGAGATAGCCGGCGATGACGCCGCCGACGACGGCGCCATAGATCGCAATCCCCCCTTCCGTGATCATGAGGATCTGGAGCGGGTTCTGAGCGTAGTAGTCCCAGCGATCGACAACATGGAAGAGGCGAGCGCCGATAATGCCGCCGACGACCGCCCACGGCGCACCGTTGTAAATGTCATCCGCGGTCAGACCCACGCTCGGCGCGAGGCGGGCCGCAACCCATACCCCGATGAACAGACCAACGGCCGAGAAAAACCCGTGCCAAGTGATGGCGAATGGCCCGAGGGTCACCATTGTCGGGTCGATATTGATCTCGATCATTCCGCCCCCAGACAGCCTGTCAGCTCCTGCAATTGTATCGCTCAGCTCCCCAATCCGGCCCACATCAGGCGAGCGCCCACCATCCCCAGCGCTGCTGCGAGGAGGCGGATGATCCAGCGCGCGCTCAGCCGGCGGGAGAGCGCGGCGCCCGCTTGGGCGCCGAGAACCACGCCGAGCGCGAGGGGAAGCGCGAGGTCGAGATGGTCGAGGGGAGAGTCGCCGCCGTTGAGGATATCGGCCGCCACCGAGATTGCAGAAGTGGTCAGGAGATAGAGCTGGGAGGTCGCCGTGGCAATCGACGCCGGGATCGACATCAGCGCCACCATCGAGGGCGTCATCATCAATCCCCCACCGACGCCGAAAAGGGCCGCGAGCACGCCGATCACAAAACTGACGAGCGCCCCGACGCGCAAGTCGACATCAACCGTCTCGACATGAGCGCCGACGACATACTGCCGGCGCACCACTCCCCACGGCGGAGGGCTCGTCCCAGCGGGCGCATGCTGAGGCGGACGCCGCACTACGAGGTAGACTGCAATCGCGACCAGCAGCGCTCCAAACAGCACCTCAAACAGCCGGCGATCGAGCCGGCTCACAAGGATGCGACCAAGCACGCTGCCCGGGAGCGCAAAGACGCCGAGCGTGAGCGCAACCCCGACGTCAATCCGGCGTTGACGGCTGTACGCAATCACGGCCGAGACCGCACTGCAGACGACAGCGACAAGGGAGACGCCGGTAATAGCCTCGGCGCTATGTTCCGCATACGCCGGCACCCAGGCGAGGGCGGGGACGATAATGAACCCGCCTCCCGCGCCGACGACCGTGCCGTACGCGCCGGCAAAGAGCCCCAGCAGAAGGAGCAGCGCCGTCTCGATGAGGTTCATGCTGCGGCAGGCGGCAGAAGCCGGTCGAGCAGCCGCCAGCCGATCCGAAACGTGCCGCCGCCCAGCCGTCGGTAGTTCCTTTCGCCGCGCATCAGGCGCACAAGGTTGCGCCAGACAAGCGGGCCCATGCCGATCAAGCGGTGCGCAAGGTGGGGCATGCGGTCGAAGACGCGCAGCACAATCCGCGCTTCCAGCAGCTCCGGCATCAGTTCGCGGTCGACCGCCCGCTGATAGTCAGCAAGCGCTCTGATCTCCCCGCCGGCCGCGCGGACAACGGGGTCAACCGCGAGGCGGGCGCTCAGTACTGCGCCGAGCAAACCTTCGCCGGTGAATGGGTCGACAAGCCCGGCTGCATCCCCAAGCAAAAGCGCGCGGCCGGCCACGATCGGCGCGCCCGGCCGCCGCAGTGCCAAGTGATGCCCGCTGAAGCGCGTCATCGGCACCGTGTCTAGGCCGAGAAACCGCCGCAGCCGCTCGTAGTACGGGCGGAAGAGCGCGCGGTCGCTAAGCGGCCCGCCAACGCCAACAGAGAGCCCATCGCCTTTGGGGAAAAGCCAGCCGTAGCCGCTGGGCAGCGAGCCAAGATCGAGCAGGGCCGTCGTCTTCCAGCGGTCGCGCGCCCAGGCCGGCGCGATGAACTCCCCTTCGAGCGCGAGATCGAGGTCGACGCCGCCGGCTAAGCCGACATCGCGCGCGACACGGCTGTTCGCGCCATCAGCGCCGACGACGATGCGCGCCCGGACTGTGCCGCTGCTTGTCCTCAAGGTGACCCCTTCCGACGAGCAGTCCACACGGTCCACGCGCGTCCGGTCGCGGACTTCGGCGCCTGCCGCTGCCGCACGCTCCACAAGATGCGCGTCAAACTCATCGCGCATCACCATATAGACCACCGGGTCGGGAGAACGGCGCTCGATCGGGCGGCCAAGCCGATAGGTAAACACCATCCGGTCGACGGCGACCCGCACGACCGGCGTGAGGTCCTCGCCCAGGAGGGCGGCAACTCGATGCTGCACTCCTCCGCCGCACGTCTTATAGCGAGGGAGGCGCTCTTTCTCGAGCAGAACGGTTTTCAGGCCGGCGGCTGCCGTTCCTCGCGCGAGCACCGCCCCGGCCGGTCCGGCGCCAACAACGGCGACATCAACGTAGTCAGAGGGAGAAGTCACGCTCGTCGCTGCAACTTTTCCACGAGTATAAGAATCCATTGCAGTTGAAGTCAAACCGCAGAACTGCTACAGTTCTGATGCCGTGCAGGACATCGGCTTTCTCATCACCCTTGTCGTCGCCCTCATCGTCGCCTATCTCTTTGCCTTCTGGGTTGCGCTGATCATCTGGACGTTGCGCGACATTCGATCACGAAGCCGCAACCTTTTTACCGCGTTTTTTGCCGTTCTTCTCGTCGTGATCTTCAATATTCCCGGCCTCGTTCTCTATTTGCTCCTCCGACCTCGGGAAACGATCGCCGAACAGTATGAACGAACGCTCGAAGAGGAAAGTCTGCTCGCGGAGATCGAAGAGCAGGGCGCATGCCCGAAATGCAAGGCGCGCGTTGAAGACGACTTTCTGCTCTGCCCTAACTGCCGGACCCGGCTGAAGAAGATCTGCGCCGGCTGCGGACGCGCGCTTCATCTCCGCTGGAGCATCTGCCCCTACTGTGCCCGCGAGGCCGGCGCGCCGCTCGCCGAACTGACAAGCCGCCTCAATTAGCCGAGCGCCGAGCGCGCTCGATACGGACGCCGCCGCCGGATGAGGAGGGCGGCGGCCCCCAGTTCGCCGCTCCCTCCATCAGCCGAGGAGGGGCAGCCGCTGCAGCTAGGCAGCGAAGTTCCGAAACACCTCAGGACGCGGGCCGGCCGCAAACCCCTCGGCGCGCAGGAAGGTCGGAACAACGCGGATGACGACGCGCTCGAACTCTGCCGGCGGAACCGGCGTGCCCGTGGCAGCGGCGCGCCGCTCGAGAAACGCCTGAACCTCGGCCGGGTCCGACACGATCTCGGCGACGCCGTTGACCCAAACGTTCTTGGCGCCGAACTGCGGACGCTGTTGTACCCAGAGGTAGCTCACTGCCGGATTGTTTCGGATATGCCGCACCTTAAGATTGGCGGCATTAGAGACCGTTTGGATGGTCCACCCCTCGATGAAGGTCGAAACTTGACGGATAAAGGGGGTGCCGTCACTCCGGAGAGTGATCAGGAAGGAATTCACGGCAGGCGGCCGTTGGCCGATGAACTCACGGATCTCCTGAAGTCGCTGGTGGTCCATTCTCGCTCCGACTGATGAGATATGCGCCTGTGCGCACTGTATCAGAAAGAGGCGCCGTTTGGCCGGGAGCGCTTGTCTGCCGGGAGGTGCTCAAGCGCAAGGCGCTTCATATGGGCGAGGATGGCAGACATGCCGTTCAGCCGCTGATGGCTCACCACCTCTGCCAAGCCCATGGGGAGGAAGAAATCGCTTGGCAGCGCCAGCACCTGTTCCGGCGTCGCGCCGCGCAGCCCTTCCGCCAGCACCCCCGCATACCCGCGGACTGTCGGCGCCTCTTTCGGCACATCGAAGTAGAAGACCAGCCCGTCTCGGTTTTCCGCCGCAACATAGACGGGCGTCTGGCATTCGTGAACGAATTCCATCTGGTCGCGATTCGTCGCGAGCCACTCCGGAAGGGGCGGCATCGCTTCGGCAAACTCAAGGAGCAGCTCGAGCTTTTCCCGCCCGCGCGCTGCCTGAAACAGTTCGACAATCTCCGCCAGTTTGGGAGGAAGCGCGGTCATCAGCAGCCTTCCCTCGGCACGCTCGGCGTGCCAGCCTCTTGAATGAGCGAGGTCGCGCCGAAAACTGTACCAGATGAACGAGAGACAGCAACGATGAAGCGGCTCGGGCTGTGGGTCGTGCTCGTGATCGCCCTCCTTGCGATGGTCGGCTTCACCGGCGCGGCGATGATGATCGAGATTGCCAGCGAGCAGGCGCGGATCGAGGCGGTCGCGCCGCGCGCTGCTTCGACATTCAAAGTGCACGAAACGGTGACGCTCGGACGCACTGGCTTCGTCTCCGCCCCCTAGCGCTCCAGCGTCATGACGACAGTGCTGCCGACAGCCCGGGACGCGCTGACGCGAAACCCGGCGCGCGCGAGCGCTTGCTCTAGCGCTTCGGGCGTCGCGTCCGGGAAGCGAGGGCTGGGAGTCGGTACCAGCGCGACCGCCCGCTCAAACGGACGGCGCCCTGTTGCGCCAACGACCGCGGTAGAGAGCCCCCCAGCCCGCAGTTCAAGGTCCGGCGCATCTAACGGCAAGCCGATATAGAGCGTCGCCGCGCCGCGTTCGCCGGGCCACCGAGTTGGCAAGCGGCCAAGGGGCTGCCGCACCGCTTCGGGAAGGCGCGGCAACACTCCGCCGGCAAAGCGGATCTCGCTCGCGAGGGTGAGCGCGCCGGCGCCATCGACGGTGAGGACCCCCCGGCGCAGCAGCTCCCAATCGAGGGTGGCAGGGGAGTACGGGAGATCGATATTGCCCACCACGATTGTCGCAGGCCCGACCGCGTCGACCGCAGCTGCCAGCGCCGCACGCGCCGCGGGGTCTCCCACCGGCCGCAACCCGGGAAGCACCATCGCGGCGTGAACCCCGAGCAGCGCCGCAAGGGCGCCCGCCGTCAGCCGCGGCCAGCGCGCGCTCAGGCGCGCCGCCTGTGCTCCGACGAGGATCGCAAAGGCGGGAACGAGCGGAAGGATATGGCGCGCAATCTTCGTTGCCGACAGCTGCGCGAAGAGAAGCTGGAAGGCGATCAGTACCACGAGGATCCAAATCCGGCCATCAGCCAGCGCGCGGCGGCGCAACACGGCGCCAAGCGCTGCCAGCCACACCCCCGCCATCAGCCAGGAGCCCGCAAGCCAGCCAAACTGTCGGGGGTAGAAGAGAACGCCTTCAAGCGTCGAGGCATCGGGTCCCCACGGCGTGTTGCGAAGCGACTGGAGCGTTTGGACGATTTTCTGCGGATAGGCAAACCAGAGGAGCAGGAGGAGAGCGGTTGTGCCCGCCGCGAGGAGGTGGCCGCGCCGCCGCGTGCGTGCCGCTGCGCTCGGCTGCCGGCGCAGCCATTCCCCCTCAACAAGGAAGGCGCCGGCAACGGCAAGCCCGAGAAGGACGCCGTAGTTCTGCTTCGCGAGAAAGGTGAGCACGATCGTCGCCCCGAGGCCTCCCCACGCAGCGGGCGGAGGAGCAGGCGATCGCCAGAGCCAGCCGTACAGCCAGAGCCCGAGGACGAGGAAGAAGAGCGCGGGGAGTTCGAGCATTGCCTGGGGCGCAAGCTCGAGAGCGGCGCTTGAGAACAGCAGAACAGCGCCGGCCGCAACGCCGCCCACCTCGCCCGCCCTGCCGGAGGCGAAGGGTCGCGCTGCGGCGTAAAGCAGCAGCGCCGTTCCGATGAGCGCGACGAGGCCGATGGCGCGCACCAACTCGGTCGAATAGCCGGCAAAGAAGATGACAAGACCGGCCAGCCACGAGTAAAGCGGCGGCCAATACACCTGCCGATAGCTGTCGTAAAGGAGGGCGAGAACATCGCCCGCGCGCGCATCGGCAGCGATCCGGGCGCCCCACAGCGCATGATAGGCCTCGTCCCAAAGCAGCGGCCCCGCCGGCAGGAGAGACTGGACGAGCACTGCCGCAGCGATCGCGAGCGCAGCGAGAAGAACGAGCAGCCAACCGCGAAGAATCGACCGCGCCAACGCGACCAGAAGCCTAGCAGAGCGGCTGACCGCTCGGCGATCTCGGTTGGATTCCTCCCCATTACGGCTGCTATACTGCGGCCCGCACATTGCCGGGGAAAGCCGGTGCGAGGCCGGCGCTGTCCCGCAGCTGTATGCGCCTTGGGCGCGAGCCAGAATGCCCGGCAATGGATTCCCGGCCGCCCGGCCGGCCTACCGAGGAGTAGGGGTCATGAACGACATCATCCGCCAGACTATCGCCGCCATCCCCGAGCCCGACCTTGCCGCAATGAACTGGGCCCGCCGGCGTCACGAGCAGTTGACGAAACCGCCCGGCAGTTTGGGTCGCCTCGAGGAGCTGGCTATCCGCTTCGTCGGGATCACCGGGCAGATCCCGCCAGCCATCCGGCGCAAGGCGATCGTTACTGCCGCGGCTGACCATGGGGTGGCAGAGGAGGGCGTTTCCGCCTACCCGCGCGAGGTAACCGCCCAGATGGTACTGAACTTCCTGCGAGGCGGCGCCGCGATCAACGTCCTCGCGCGCGGAGTAGGCGCCGAGGTGATTGTCGTCGACGCCGGTGTCGCCGCAGAGGTGCCGGAGGAGCCCGGCCTCCTGCGTCGCGCCGTCCGCCGCGGGACCGCAAATTTCGTCCACGGGCCGGCAATGGAGCGCGAGGAGGCAGAGCAGGCGGTTGTCAATGGCATCGCCATCGCCACCGAGCTTCACCAGGGCGGCGTCGACCTCCTCGGAACCGGCGATATGGGGATCGGCAATACCACTGCCTCGAGCGCGATCACCGCAGTGATGACGGGCCGGCCGGTCGCAGAAGTAACCGGGCGCGGCACCGGGATCACTGTCGAGCAGCTTCGCAAGAAGATCGCCGTCATCGAGCGCGCAATCGCTGTCAATCAGCCCGACCCCGCTGACCCTCTCGATGTGCTGGCAAAGGTGGGCGGACTTGAGATCGCGACGCTGGTCGGCGTGATGATCGGCGGCGCAGCCTGCCGCGTCCCTGTCGTCATCGACGGCTTTATCTCCGGCGCCGCCGCGCTCATCGCCGTCGCCCTCGCCCCCCACGCAAGCTTCTCCCTGATCGCGGCGCACAGTTCGGTCGAAGTTGGCCACCGCGCGATCCTCGAGCACCTCGAGAAGGCGCCGCTGCTGAACCTGGATCTGCGGCTCGGGGAAGGAACAGGAGCAGCGCTGGCCTTTCCGATCATTGAGAACGCGCTCCGCATCCTGAACGAAATGGCAACCTTCCAGGAGGCAGGAGTTTCGGGCCGCTCCGCGCCGCGAGAAACCGCCGTCCGCTTCCCGAAACGCCGTCTCGGCTATTTCTACGCTCTCGAAGGCGGCATCTGGGACGACCCGTTTCAGCATGCGGACGGCCGGCGGTACCGCCACATCGTCAGCACCGACTTCGATCGCCTTGTTGCCTGGGCAGAAGCGCGAGGGATCTCGCGCTCGCGCATCGTGCGGCGGGACTTGCGCGATTTTCGCCACAACCGCGAGCCGGTCGCGGCATGGCACATCGACCTCGGAGGACCGTTCCTCGACGTCGACCCCTAGAGCAGCGCTGGCTCCGGGAGGGCGATATCGACCAGCCGGCTGACCGTCTGCTCGCGAGAGCGCGGCAGCCATACGACCTGTTCGCTGCCGCTTCCCCGACGGACCAAGTCGAAGTGCGCTGCCCATTCCAGCATTCGATAGACCGCACCGGCCGGCGCCAGCGTCCGCGCTACCACGCGCGACTCAAAGATCTGAGAAAGGGTCGTCTGACCGGGGGCGCGCAGTTCGCGCAGCAGCCCATAGAGCAGCACCGAGGCCGAAGGCGCCGGCGGCTCAAGCACCCAGGCCCGGTCGAACGGCCGCAGGTATCCCGCTGAGCGCAGCACCGCCAGCAGCCGCGAGGCCGAGGTCGGGTCATCCTTGCCGCGGCGCTCCGCCAGCCAAGCGCGCAGACGGCGCGGCGTAAACCAGCGCCATGTCGGGTCGGGCAGCCGCTCATCCAAAAAGCAGGCGAGCGCTGGCTCCACTTCCGCAAGGCACACGAGCGCCAGCTGCCGCTTCGCTTGGTCGCGGAGCGGGCTGCCGAGCAGGAGAAGCGCCGACCGGTCGACCTCCTCGCCCTGAACGTAGGGACGGGCAAGGTAGCGGGCAAATCGCTCCCGGCTTCCTGCCCCGATCGTTGAGGGAAGATGCTCCGCAACGAAGGCGAGAAAGTCGCTCCGCCTCGCGGGGATCTCGGCGCGGCTGAGGATCTCGACAGTGTCGTCGATCAAGTCGGGACCGACCGGGGGGACGCGGACTATCGGCGGCGGCTGCAGCGGCGCTTGGACGAGATACATACCAGAGACCCCAAGGGATAGGGATCGATGGAGCTCCGACCCCAATTTGTTGCGTTAGTCTACCAGACTGCCTGCCTGGATGCTAGAAGGATCGCCGGGCGAAACGCGCTGCTGCCGGCCGATCTGCTGGAAAGCCATCGCTTTGGCGGATACCATCCCGGTATGCGTCAGGGGATTGAGGGGCGCCTTGCGCAAGCGGCGGGCTGGCTGCTCAGCCGGCTGACCTTCGGCGCGCTGCCGCCATTTGCCGCCACCGCAGCTCTTATCGAACGGGATGGCCGAATCCTCACCATCCAGCGGAGCGACGGGCTAGGCTTCAACTTGCCGGGAGGGTTCCTCCGCTGGCAGGAGCGCGTAGAAGACGGCCTCCTTCGCGAGGTGTTCGAAGAGACCGGCTTCCACATCGCGATCGATCATCTGGTCGGCGTCTACTCCGGACCCGCGCCGAACCAACGGCTCTCCTCGGTCTGCCTCGCCTATGCCGCCTCGATCATCGGCGGGGTGCAGCGCGATTCGTTCGAAGGCCGCGTTCTCTGGCTCGAGCCCGCCGAGCTGATTGGACAGATGGCATTCGGCAACGAGCAGATGCTGCTCGACTATCTCGCAAGCAGTCGGCGCAGCCGCGCCGGCATCCCTCGCGGGTGAGCCTGCCGACCCCCCAGCAGCGGCGCGTACCAGCCAATGGCATCACGCTTGCCGTCCACGACTGGGGCGGCAGCGGCGCCCCGCTCCTCGCTGTCCACGGCAACTCGTTCCACGGAAGGATTTGGGATGTCACGCTCCGTCAGCTGTGGCCCGACTACCGTTCCTACGCGCTCGATCTGCGCGGCCACGGCGACAGCGACACCCCTGAGCAGGGGTATAGCCGGTTCGATCATGCTGCCGACATCGTCGCGGTCGTAGAGGCGTTGGGGCTGCGCCGTCCCGTTGTCCTTGCGCATTCGGTGGGCGCAATCTCCACCCTCCTCGCGGCCAGCATGGCTCCGGATCGCTTTGGCCCCATGGTGCTGATCGAGCCGGTGATCCGCCCGAAAACGGCGGCGGCGCCATGGCTGCCGTCAGCCGCAACGGCGACGCTCGCCGAGCAGGCACGCCGCCGCCGCCACCGCTGGCCATCGCGCGAGGCGGCGGTCGCGCACTACCGCACGAAGCCGGCATTCGCCTCGTGGCAGCCCGAGGTGCTCGCCCTCTACGTTGAGCACGGCTTTCGCGACCAGCCCGACGGCAGCATCGAACTCAAATGCCCCGGCTGGGTCGAAGCGCTCGGCTACGAGGCAAGCCCGGCGGCCAATCCGTGGCCGCACCTTCCGGCGGTGGCGTGTCCTGTCCTTCTTGTTCGGGCGGGCACCTCGCGACTCTTCTCAGAGGCGATCGCCGCCGATCTCGCGGCCGCGCTCCCGAATGCCCGCGTTGTCACGGTGCCGGATCGCTCGCACGCGCTCCCGATGGAAGACCCTGCGCTTGTCGCCCGCATAGCGCGCGCGTTCTTCGCCGAGCATCAACGGGAGATGCGCTAGGAGCGCAGGACAGGCCGGACGGCTGGTCAGACGCTCGCTGCAGGCGGCCGGGTCAGCCACCCTTGTTGCACCATGAAGTTGGTGAGCGCCGGGATCTCAAAATAGCGGTTCTGCGATGCTTGATAGGCGTAGTAGATCATCGGAATGAGCGGAGCGAAGTAGAAGATCCAGAGGCACAGCCCAAGGATCCCGAAGGTGATCGCAGTCAGGATGGTATAGACGATCGTGAAAAGGAAGAAATAGGCGATGATGGCGATGCCAAAGCCGATCGACTGCACCGCATGATAGCGCGCGAACGGCCGGTTCTTATAGTCCTCGAGGAGAAGCACGATGATCCCTACAATGGGCGTGAAGATATAGCTGAGAATTGCCCAGAGACGATCGTTCGGCGAAATTGCTTCTGACTGCACTGCTTGGAACCTCCGCTACGAGCCCGACTCGGCCGAGCTACTTTCACCAACGGCGGCCACCGCATGAAGGTTCCGCCGCTCTCTGCCTGCCTCTCCCTTCGTCGGGCGCGAGCAGCCGCACCACCGGCTGACGCGAGGGAGACGAACGGGTCGCGGTGCACGGCCCGCGCTGCCATTCCTCCAGCCGCCCCCAAGGGGGAGCGCGTCGGGCGCTCGCCAGGGGTCGCCTCCGCCCGCCTGAAACTAGACTGCGGGCGCCCGCTCAAGCTCCTGCCATACCTGCCCCTCGAGATGGCCGTTAACGTAATAGGCATACGCGAACGTCACAAAGATCCCGATAAAGCAGGCGATGACACCAAGGTACGCGATGATCCCAGTGACAATCCCCAGCAGAGCGGTAATCACCACGGGGGCAGGAATCCGGCGGAGGATGCCGAACACATCGCCAAACCGCAAGGCGGCGCCAATCTCGCTTGTCCGCACGTATTGGACCACGATCGCCGGCCGCATAATGAAGAGAAAGAGGGCATACAGGCCCATCAGACAACTGAAGGCCAACGAAATGACCCCCGCCAAGGCGCCAAGCGCATCCGCCGCTTGACGTCCTCCGCCCCCTGCTACGCCGGTGACACCGAACGAGACCACAATCTGGCAGCAGTAGAGCACAATGAGCGGCAGCGCCCAGACGACAAACACGACGAAGAGCTTCAGCCCTTCGGTGAACTTCTCGCCGAGATTTGTCCACTCCGGCAAGGGGTTCGGGTTGCCGCGATGAACATTCCGGATGATCTCGACGTTGTAGCCGAGCACGAACGGAATGCCGATCAGCACCAACGAGAGCAGCTGAAATAGGGCGCCGACGAGCACCTTCTGAAGCCATTGCGGGTCTTCAAAGACGTAGCTAAAGGCCTTCCCGATGTTCACAGACGTCGCCCTCCCCACAGCTAACGGGCTGCCTCTCGAGCGGCAGCCCGACCGCTCGCGCATTATAGGGATGCCCCTTCCGACACGCAATCCGGTCGCCCTGTGACGGCGAGGCGGCGCTCGTCGGCCAGCGCCTCCTGCCGGAAAGCAGCCGGCACGGCTTGCTGATCCTCCGAGGAGAACAGGACGCCGTGCCGCCCCCCTTCGCGCACTGGCTTGGGCGCTCCCGCTCCTCGCCAGTCCAGCCGCGGCAGGGGATGACGAATCGCGGGGGCCGCCGGTGGTACAATGTGGCATGACCGGTTCGAGGCTTGATCAGGCGCCTGAATGGCTGAAGACCGGCAAGATCGTCGGCATTGGCCGCGTGCCCGCTGGCTCGAACGCCACGTTCGCCGTCGCCATCGACGACGGCACGACCGAGCGGCTGGCGATCTACAAACCGGTGCGCGGCGAACGCCGCCTCTGGGATTTTCCCGACGGCACCCTCTATAAGCGGGAAGTCGCGGCCTACCTCACCTCGGAGGCGCTCGGCTGGGGGCTCGTGCCTCCGACCGTCATCCGTGAGGGGCCGTACGGCATCGGGTCATTCCAAGTCTATTGCGAGCCCGATGAGCGGCACGACTTCTGGCGCGTCCGCAAGCGGCGGCGGGACGATCTTTTCCCGATCGCGCTTTTTGACATCATCACGAACAACGCCGACCGGAAAGGCGAGCACTGTCATCTCGCCGCCGACGGCAAGATCTGGGCGATCGATAACGGCCTCACCTTCCATACCGACTTCAAGAATCGGACCGTGCTGATCGAGTTCGTCGGCGACCCGATCCCGGCTTCGCTGCTTGAGGATATGGAAGAGCTCGCGACCGACCCCGCCCGGCGGCGGGAGCTCGAGACCAGTCTGCGCGACCTGCTCGCGCCTGACGAGATCGCCTGCTTCTTCGGCCGGATCGAGATTGTCTGCCGCACCGGCCGAATGCCCCGCGTCATTCCCCATTGGGAGCTGTATTACTGGGCGGGCGAGGAGTGACGCTCGGCCTCCGCCAGGCGGTCGTCGACGCGATCGCCGATGCTGCGCGCGCTTGGGCTGCCGAATGCGGCGAGCTCGCGAGGGGGATGCTCTCCTCCTCGCTCCGCGTCGAGTTCAAAGAGGCGAACCGGCGCAACCCTGTCACCGCCGCCGACCACGCTGTCGAGGAGCGGCTGCGCGCGCTCGTCGCCGAACGGTTTCCCACCCACGCGGTGCTTGGCGAAGAGGGCACCCCCGGCGTCAGCCACAGCCTGCCGGCAATCCTCTGGGTTGTCGACCCGATCGACGGGACCGCCAACTTTGCCTCCGGCTTGCCCTTCTGGGCGGTGTCTATCGGCGTGCTCTATCGCCGCGTCCCGGTCGCAGCCGCAATCTACACTCCTGCCGGCCCGGAAGGCCCTGCTGTCTATCACGCCCGGCGCGGCGGAGGCGCGTTCTGTGACGACCGGCCGCTCGCCGTGCGCGCCAACGAACGCCCCGAGCCCGCCACAATCATTGCAGTTCCGGGAAGCTGGCCGTGGCTTTTCCGCCTCGACCCGCCTCTCCGGCAGGGGCCAGGCGAGCCGCGCGTGCTGGGCAGCATCGCGACCGAGATGGCGCTCACCGCCGCCGGCAACTTCCAATGGGCGCTTTTCGGCGGCCCCAAGATTTGGGATGCTGCCGCCGGCGTGCTCCTAATCCAGGAAGCCGGCGGGGTCGTACTTCAGCGGCAAGGCAAGCGGTGGGTTCCTCTCGAGCGGTTTGCACTGCCGCCCCGGCCATGGTTCCCGCGCCGCCAAGAAACCCCGCTCGAGCGGCTCGCCCGCTGGCGCGCGCCGCTTCTTTGCGCGAACCCCGTCCTCGCCGATTTCCTCGCCCGCCACCTCCACCCTCGCTTTTTGCTGCTGCTTCGCGCGCGGCTGATGCTCCGCCGCCTGCAGGCACTGCAGCGGAAGGTCCTCCGATGGCCGACACCCACGACTACCTCGAAGACCAACTGCGCGATGTCGAAGCGGACGCCAAGCGCGCCGCCCGCCGCGCCGAAGCGCTCGTCCGCGCCATCAACCCCGTGAGCCCGTTCGGCCACGAGCTGCGCCTCGAGATCTTCTCGGTCCATCAAGCGCTCGAGGCTGCCCTCGCGCGGATCGACGAAGCGCGCGCCAAAATCCGCGCAGACCGAAAGACGAGGAAGCGCCGGGCGCTGAAGGAGAGCGATGCCCCTTGACCCTACGCTTGTTCAGTATGTCGACACCCACTTGGAGCGCTTTGTCCGCCTTCTCGAGCGCTTCGTCGCCCAGCCGAGTGTCTCCGCCCACGGCGAGGGGATCGAGGCGATGGCGTCGCTTGTTGAAGCTGCCCTTGCCGATGCCGGGCTCGACGTCGTTCGCGGCGCCACGGCCGGCAATCCGATCCTCCTCGGCACAAGCGAAGGTGCAAGTCCGCGGCGGGTGTTGTTCTACAACCATTACGACGTCCAGCCCGCAGACCCGGGCGACGGCTGGGAGAGCCCGCCGTGGACACCGACCCGACGCGAGGGGCGGCTCTTCGGGCGCGGCGTTGCCGACAACAAAGGCAACCTTGCCGCCCGCATCGCCGCCGTCCACGCCCTCCGCGCCGTGCGGGGAACGCTTCCCGCCGGCGTCACCTTCGTCGTCGAAGGAGAAGAGGAAATCGGCAGCCCCCATCTCCCGGCGTTCGTCGCCGACCACCGCGACCGTCTCGCCGCCGACGGCTGCATCTGGGAGACGGGCGGCGTCGATTGGGAGGGCGCGCCGCTGCTCACGCTCGGCTGTAAGGGAGTGCTCGTCGTCGAACTGCGGGCGAGGGGCGCCAACCGCGATCTCCACTCATCCTACGGGCCGATCGTCCCCAACCCCGCGTGGCGGCTCGTCTGGGCACTCGCGTCGATCAAGGGTCCCGACGAGCGGATCCTGGTCGACGGCTGGGAGGACGACTGCATCCCGCCCCGCGAACGCGAACTGGCGCTCGCCGATGCGCTGCCGGACGAGACGGCGGCGCTGCTGACGAACCTCGGCCTCCCTCGCTTTCTTGACGGCCTCGAGGGACGAGCGCTGCGGCGGCGGCTCCTCTTCGGCTGCTCGGCGACGATCAACGGGCTCTCTGCCGGCTACGCCGGCCCCGGCGTGAAGACCATCCTCCCTCATGAGGCGCGCGCCAAGCTTGACTTCCGCCTCGTCCCCGGTCAGCGCCCGGCCGATCTCGCGGCCAAGCTGCGCCGCCATCTCGATGCGCACGGCTTCGACGACATCGAAATCCTCTCCGCCGACGGCGAGCCGGCCGCCCGCTCCGACCCCGATGCGCCTTTCGTCCGTCTCGTCATCGACACCGCAGCAGCAGTCTACGGCCGTCCTCCCGTCATCTCGCCGACGATGACCGGCGCCGGGCCGATGGCCGCCTTCACCGACCTGCTCGGACTGCCGGTGGCGACATCGGGCTGTTCCCACCCGGATTCGCGCGCTCATGGGCCGAACGAGAATATCCGGCTCGATGACTTCCGTCAGGCGATCCTCCACGCCGCCGCCATTCTCGACGCCCTGCCCGCACTGCCGGGCTAAGGGCGGATCACGATCGAATCGCCGCCGCGCGTCGCGAGCCGCTGGCCAGTGTGGGGATCGTAGAGACCGAGGCGGAGCGTTCCCCGATGAGGGGGAAGCGGGCGACGGTCTTCGATGAGCGCGCCGATCGGCCACGCATCGGTTGGGAACGCCCCTGCGGCAGGCGGCCCGTCAGACTGGCCGAGGATCTGGCCCGTCTCATCGAGACCGTGCACAAAGACATGGTACCGCCCCGTCGGCGGCCGAACCGCCTGCCAGACGAGCCGAAGCTCCCCGCCCTGCCGATCGACATCCCACCCTTCGAGCCGCGCCCACTCTCCGAACGGCACCTCGAGCCGGTGAGCAGGAGGGGCGACGGGCCTGACGACAGCGACCTGCGCCAGAACCACAGTCGACCCGCTAGATGTCTCGAGCCGGGGACCGCCGCCAGGCTCGTACCAGCCACCCTCTACTCGGTAGACACCCGCCGGGAGGTCAAGCGGAAGGATGCCACGCCGCCGATCGACCCGCTTGTCCCCCGCTTGCCACGTCGTCGGCGCGCTCACGCCGCCGCCAATCCGGCTGTCGGACTGCCACCATCGGCGACCGTCCATGGCATAGAGATGGACGAAGAAGACATAGTCGTCGTCCGGCGAGCGCACCGCTCGCCACTGGGTCTCGAGGACAAGTTCATCACCCGGCGCGGCCGGCCCTTCCGCCGGCGAGCGTCCAGCGACGCGCACAGTCGCCGCTTCAAGCGCCAGCTGTCCGCCGAAGACCGCCACCGGCGGGGGCGGCGTTGCGGTCGTCGCCGCGGGCAGCTGCGCCGCGGCCACCGCAACCGGCGGGCCGTCGTCGAGCGAGACCGTCAGCGTATAGCGGCCGGCCGGCCGCGACGCCGGCAGCCTAAACCAGACAGGATCGGGGATGATTTCATTGGCGCGCCATTCCGACGTCGGCTCTAGGCCATAGCGGGCGGGACCTGCCCGCTCGGCGACGATAGCGCCTCGCTCGTCGCGCAGGGCGAGCACCAAGCGGTGGTCGCGCTCGGGCGGCCGCGTCGCCAGCCAGTAAAGGCGCGCGGCGATCTCTTCTCCGTTGAGGGCGGCAGTCGCTCCGAGCAACCAGAGGCCAGGCGCGAGCTCCTGCCCGCCCCCCTGAGGCGCGACGGGCAGCGGGCGATAGCCGAAAATGGCGAGCGCGAGCAGGATGACTGCACCCGCAGCCGCCCCGGCGAGACGACGGCACGGCCACAGCAGCGCGACGGCGAGCAGGAGAAACGAGACGGTCGTCACGACCGAGCCCACGACGACGATGGGGGTCTCCACGAAGCGAAATTCGACCTGAGATCGGCCCGCGGGAAGGTCGACTGTGACAAGGCCAAGCGCCGTCTCCGGGCGAACCGCCGCCGGCGCCCCGTTCACGCGGGCAGTCCAGCCGGGAAACAGGAAACTGTGGAGGCGGAGGACGGTCGGCTGGGTCGACGTGACCGTCAGCGACAGGTCAAGGCCCGCTACCGTCTCAAGACGAGCAGATTCGATCGTCGGCGCGCCGACGCTTCGCGGCACGTCGCTCGCTGCACCAGGGCCGCGAGCTGACCACAGAGGCAAATATTCCGCTCCTGTCGTCGTCCCGATGCGGCCGAGTTGGTGCTCCCGGCGTTGCCAGCCCGCGGTCGTCACCTCCTCTGCGAGCAGCGGGATCGGTTCGGGCAGCGTCTCCGTTACGCTCGTCACCGCGAGGAGGAGAATACTCACCCCGGCAGCAACCGGCCGCGCGAGCGGCGGAACGAGCAGGACACCCCCCGCGGACGCGACCGCCCCGAGCAGCCCGACAAACGCCAGCAGCCGCCACGGATAGGCGATGAGCGAGAGGAGAGGCAGCGCCTCCCAGAGCGGCGCGGCCGGAGCGCTGATGCTGACCGCCACCGTCAGCGCGGCAAGAGGGAAGAAGAGGGCCACGCGTCGCTCCCGGCCGCGCAGCCGCAGCATGCCGAGCGTGCCCGCGCCGGCAGCCGCTGCCTGAACCAACCCGATCGCAAAAGGAAACTGTTCGTGCCGATACTGCCAGCTCATTTGGACGAGCTGGCCGAGCGCGAGAAAGTTCTCGCGCGCGTAGTTGAGATTGCCGATCGTGACGACGCGCTGGTCGACGAGCGCCGGCAGCCAAAACCACGCCGCGAGACCGAGCCCAAGAGCGAGACCGAGCCCGGCGCGACAGAGCCCGCGCCAGCCGCCGCACCAGAGGGCGAAGGCCCCGGCAAGCGGCAGCCCGACAAGGGCGAGAGGGTTATACGTCGCGACCGCGAACGCTGTGCTTGCTGCCGTCGCTAGCCAAGCGCGCCGGCTCGAACCGCGCGCCAGCCGATGAACGCCCCAGAGCAGCGGCGGGTAGGCGGCGAGGGAAACAGCCTCGCCGAATGCGCCGCGAACATAGACGTCTGCTAGTAGATACGGCGCAAGCGCGTATGCCGCGCCCGCGACGGCCGCCCCCCAGCGCCCCGCCGTCGGGGCAACCTCGCGCGCCAGAGCGAAGGCGCCGAGCGCTGACAGGAAAAAGAGGAGCGCATAGACGACCTTAACCGCTTCCGGCAAGGCGACGCCGGCGCGGGAGACCGCCCACGCGGCGTAGTGCGCGAGCGGACCGTAGAAATGAAAGACGGGGTAGCCGTACCCAAGCGCGAGGTCAGCTGCCCAGCGCGGGTAGAGGACCCCCCGGCCGATCTCCTCGGCAAGAATGGCAACGCGAAAGAGATGCGCCACCCCGTCGTGCCCCTCGTAATACCCCGGCTGGAGCAGCGGGGAGGCAGCAGCGCCGGCGGCCGCAAGCGCGACGATCACCGGCCCGACGGCGCCTGCCGCGCCTCGCAGCGTCGCCTCGCGCTTCATCGCCGGGAGTCTACAATCTCCCGAGGCCGCGCTCGACGGAGGAGGACCGATGCGCGCCGTGCTGTTCGACGGCGAGATCCGGCTCAAGCGAGACTATCCCGACCCGGCCCCCCCGCCGGGTGAGGCGCTGATCCGCGTCCGCCTTGCGGGAATTTGCAATACCGACCTCGAGATCGCGCGCGGCTATCTCCAATTTCGCGGCGTGCTCGGCCACGAGTTCGTCGGTGAAGTTGTCGCCGCTGCCGAGCCAGGGTGGATCGGCCGGCGAGTCGTCGGCGAGATCAACGCAAGCTGTCGTGCGTGCGCGCGCTGCGCCGCTGGGGATGCATCCCATTGCGCGCAGCGAACAGTGCTCGGCATTCAAGGCCGCGACGGCGCATTCGCCGATTTCCTCTGCCTGCCCCTCGCCAATCTGCACCGTCTCCCCGACACGATCGCCGACGAGGAGGCGCTCTTCGTCGAGCCGCTCGCCGCCGCATTCGAGATCGTCGACCGGGTGCAGGTGCGGCCAACCGACCGCGTTCTTGTGCTCGGCGACGGCAAGCTGGGCCAGCTCGTTGCGCGCGTCCTTGCCGCTACCAGCGCGCAGCTGACCGTCGTCGGCCGCCATGAGGAGAAATTGGCAATCCTCCGCGCCGCCGGCATCGATGCCTGCCGGCGCGACGAGCTTCCGGCGATTGCGGCCGACATCGTCGTCGACTGCACCGGCACGGCAGCGGGATTTCAAGACGCGCTCCAGTTCACCCGCCCACGCGGCACTATCGTGCTGAAAAGCACGGTTGCCGAGGCCCTGCCCCTTAACCTCGCGCCAGTCGTGATCAACGAGGTGACGGTGGTCGGGTCACGCTGCGGCCCGTTCGCGCCAGCAATTCGGGCACTTGCCGACCGCCGGATCGAGGTGACCCCCTTGCTGACCGCCATCTATCCTCTCGATGAGGCGCTGGCAGCGTTCCAGCGGGCGCAAGCGCCGGGGGTCCTCAAGGTGGCGCTTCGGCCGTAGCTGCCCCAGGTGGAACGCAGAGCAGGCATCGTTCGTATCATGAGGTGAGCACAGGGGAGACGGCATTGAAGGGGAACGGCCAGCCTCTCTAAAATTGGTTGGGGAACGAACGAGACGAGGAAAGGAAAAGCCGCCTTGAGTCCGATGAGCGAAAAGCGGCGCAAGATCGCCCGGAAGCGCCGAAAGCACCAAGCAAAGGTGAAGCTGAAGGAACGTCTGGAGCGAGCCGCCGCCTCAAAGCGACCCTAGCGGAAGGCTGTTCGCCCCTCCGATCTCCGCTCAGAGATCGTCTCAGCCACCGAGGAGAGCGACATGAACGCAGAACAGGAGCGCAAGCGAGAGAGAGGAAACGAAACCCAGCCGGTTGAGCGGGTTGAGTTCGTCGACCAAGTTGGGCCGGAGGAGGCGCGGCGGATCATCAACGAGGCGATCGAACAGTTCGCCGCTGCCAGCCGCGCCGAGAGCTGGGCTCGCCGGCGCGAGCGGATTCTCCGTCTGACGCGTCTCCTCGAGCAGCGGCTCGACTACGATCTCGAACAGCTCGGGATACGCTCTCGCTAGCCAGCAACGAGCGCTGTTGCGCCCGAGGGCAGGCCGACTGGCCTGCCCTCCTCTTGTTAATGCGCGCCTTACCCCAACCGCGCCGGCAACTTCCTCAACGCTCCCGCCCTAACTGCTTGCTCCCTTGCTTGCGCGGTCCTACAACTGCTTCGGCGCCAAAAGGCGCCCGGGAGTCGAGCAGCGATGAAGGTAGGACGGCCTCTTGTTTTCTTGCTCGCGGTGATAGTCAGCGGAGCGATGCCGCCGGCGCCCGCGCGCGCTGCTGGCGTAGTGACGAATTGCGGCGACTTCTGGGGCCCAGGCGGACTTGGCGCAGCAGTGGCGACCAGCGGGGTCGTCACCTTCGCCTGCAGCGGCACCATCGCCGTTCCTGCCCAGATCGAGATCTCTGCCGCGAACAGCCCTCTCGTCATCGACGGCAGCGGCCAGAACGTCACGCTGACCGGCAGCGGCGGAACGCGGCTGTTCCGCGTTGGGAGCAACCGGTCGCTCACGCTGCGCAACCTGACCCTTCGCGACGGCAAAGCCGAGAATGGCGGCGCGATCCTTGCCTTGGGCAGCGCGACCGTTACCCTCGAGCGGGTCGTCTTCCTCGACAATCGCGCCGACTCCTGGGGAGGCGCGCTCTACCTCGAGTCCGGGACGGCCGCGATCCGCCACAGCCGGTTCGAGGGGAACCGCTTGACCTCCCCCAGCGGGCTGGGAGGCGGCGCGATCCGGGCGATCGACATGACCCTCACCATCGAAGCCTCAACGTTCATCAGCAACTCGGCCGTCGTCGCGGGAGTTCCCGACACCACAGGGGGCGCCATCGACTTTGCTGGCGGACTGAACACGGCCACCATCCAGAACAGCACCTTCGTCAGCAATACCGCGGGGATCGGCGGAGCGATCGCCGGCAGCCAGATCAGCCACAACCAGCAGAGCATCATCCGGTTGCACCACCTCACGCTCGTGGAGAACGCCGCCCCAGTCGGCAGCGCAATCGCGGCCCAGACGGCGACAGTCCGCCTCGCGAACAGCGTGATTGCCGGTCCGGGACCGCGCTGCGCTGCCGGCACCGGTGTAATCGTCAATGACGGCGGCAACTGGGAGAGCGGTGCCGGCGCAGCCGGATGCGGCAGCTCACCGCCGCAGGTCGTCCCGCGGGATGACCTTGCCCTTGGAACGCTCGGCGACTACGGGGGGACAACCCCGACGATCCCGCTGGGAACCACGAGCATTGCCCGCGCGAGCGGCGTTGCCGCCTTCTGCCAGGCTGTCGGCGGCGTTGACCAACGCGGCGCCCGCCGGCCGGCCACCCACTGCAGCAGCGGCGCCTACCAGCAGGCAAGCGCGCCCGTCGTGACCGGGGTCAGCCCGAGCCAAGTGCCTGCCGGCAGCCCGAGCGTCATCCTCACGATCACCGGCTCCCATTTCATCCCGGGCAGCACCCTCCGCTGGAATGGGATCGACGTCGGAACGACATGGGTGAACAGTTCCACCCTGACCGCCACTATCCCTGCCGGCTATCTCCTCTCTGGCGGAGAGTTCCCGCTCACAGTCCGGTACCCGGGGCTCGGCGACCTCGACTCGTCGCCCCCCATTACCATCACTGTCGCCAGAGTGAGCCAGTCGATCACGGTTGCTTCGCCTCCCAGCGACCGGCCGCTGGGCGCTGGCCCCTTCACTCTCAGCGCCACCGCCTCTTCGGGGCTCCCCGTCTCCATCGTCAGCACGACGCCGGCCGTCTGCACCGCGTCGGGAACGACGATCACCGTGATCGCCCCGGGCGTCTGTTCGCTGACACTCAGTCAGCCGGGGAACGGCATCTATCTGCCTGCGCCCGACGTCGTGGTCAGCTTCACCGTCACGGCGCCAACCCCAACCCCAACCCCAACGCCCTCTCCCGCTCCGACTGCCACCCCAACCGCGGCGCCGACCAATCCGAACGCGCCGCGCCCGCCTGACCTGCGCCCGGGCACCGGCGGGCTCAGCTGGCTTGCGCCGATTGTGTACGCCGATACCCGGCTCAATGGAGAAGTCGTCCCGTTCCGGGGGGAATAACCTCCGGGGCGCCCGCTGGCAGAGCCCCGGCGTGCTCGCCGGCCGCAGATCACGAGCGGGCGAGGAGGCGGAGCATCTTCGGCGTCAGGAGCCAGCGCAGCGTTCCCCCGCGAGCGTGAGCGCCATCGTCAAACGCGATGCAGGCGACGCCGCCCTTGCGGAAGGCGAGGAACGGAGCGGCCCCTTCCCCCACAAGGAGGGCAGCCGCCAGTTCGGAGAGATGCGGCTCGTGGCCAACCGCGGCAATCCGCCGCAGAGAGTAGAGTGCCGCCAGTGCGGCGATCGTCTCGCTCGGCGGGGTCTCAGGAGCGAGCGCTTCAAGCACCTGCGGTTCCGGCCAGTCTGCCTCGGCGACGAGGATCTCCGCAGTCTGGCGCGCCCGGACGAGCGGGCTCGTCAGCAGCGCCTCTACGCTCGGAACCAGCCGGCGCAGTCCCCGCGCTGCCGCTTCAAACCGCCGGATCCCTTTGGCGGTCAGCGGCCGCAGCCGATCGTCCGGCCAGCGGAGAGGGTCGCGCTCCTCAGCGATGGCATGGCGCACCAGATACAGTTCAAGCGACATCGCCCCATCCCCTCAACGAGAATCCGGGTCACCGAAAGAGGTCATGCTCTGGAGCGCGCACCAACTGCCGCGCATTGCCGTCGCCCGCCGGAGCGCGATAGCCGCGGATCAGAACTGCCGGAATGCCAGCCACTTTCCCCGCCGCTAATTCGGCAGCCGAGGCAAGCTCGTCGGCGACCGCAACCATAGTCACCTTCAGTTCGCGGCCGTAGGGGTCGCACCGACCGCGGAAATCATCGAGCGGCAGAAACCCTGCCACGCCAATCGCTACATCGGTCAAGCCGGCGCGCCACGGCCGTCCGAAAGTGTCGGAGATGACCACCCCCACCTGAGCGCCGGTCCGTTCGCGAATGCCTGCCCGAATCCGCTCCGCCGACGCGTCAGGGTCAAGCGGCAGCAGCGCGAGCACTCCTTCTCCTGCCACATTCGACTCGTCGACCCCCGCATTAGCGCAGACAAAACCGTGCCGCGTTTCAGCGATGATCAGGCCGCGGTCCATCCGGACAATGCGCGCGGATTCGCGCAGCACCACCTCGATCCGGCGCGGGTCCTTGCCCCAGCGCGCGCCAAGCGATTCGGCAAGGGGCGACGGAACGACGTCCTCCACCCGGACAAGCCGCCCTTCCGCTTTCGAGACGATCTTCTGCGTCACCACCAGAATGTCGCCGTCCTCGAAGCCGACCCCGGTCGCTTCCGCTGCGGCAAGGATCAGCGCAACGAGATCGGCCCCTGGCTGCACTTCGGGGATCCCGCGCAGCCCGACGATCCGCAGCTCACTCATCCCCGCACCGACTCGTGCCAGCGGAGCATCCGCCGCTCGGCAAGGGAGAGAAGGCTCGTCAGCCCCACCCCGAGCAGCGTCAGCACGACAACGGCGGCAAAGAGCGACGGCATATCAAGATTGGTGTTGGCGAGAAAGATGATCCGGCCGAGCCCCTCGCTCGCTCCCCACCATTCTCCGACAACAGCGCCGATCAGAGAGAGAGGGACTGCAACGCGCGCGGCAGCGAAGAGGTAGGGCAACGACCCCGGCACGCGCAGGGTCAGAAAGATTTCGACCGTTGACGCCCCGACAGAGCGCAGAAAATCAAGCGCCGCCGGGTTTGCGGCGCGCAGCCCCGCAAGCGCGTTGACGAGCATAGGGAAGAACGTGATGAGCGCGGCAATCAAGATCTTGGGGAGAGGACCAAAGCCGAACCAGATAACAAAGAGCGGCGCGATGGCGACAATCGGCGTCACCTTGATCAAAAGAGCGATCGGATACAGCACACGCTCCGCAAGCCGCGAATGCGCCATCGCGGTGGCAAGGACGAACGCGACCAGTCCCCCCACGCCAAACCCCGCAAGCGCCTCAAGCAGGGTCGTAACGCCATTGCCGACAAAGAGTGTCCAGCGCGAGAGCAGCCGCTCGAGGATGACGGTCGGCGCCGGGAGGAGGTAGACCGGCACGCCGCCCAGACGCACAATCCCCTCCCACGCGCTGACCAGCGCGACAAACACTGCTGTTGTCGTCGCCCAGACGGCAACGGTCAGCCGCCCTTCTTGCAGAGGACGAACCACAATCAGTTCATCGTCGAGCCGAGACGGCGCGTTCGTCGTCATGCTGCCGATCGTAGCAAGGATTTCAATCGTGCTGTCAGCGCAACAAACAGGGCGCTTGCCTCTGTCGAGTCGTCCCGCGGCCGCGGCAGCGGCACGGGCTCAACCGCGCGCACTCGGCCAGGCCGCCCCGTCAGCACAACAACGCGGTCAGCGAGATAGACCGCCTCCGCGATGCTATGGGTCACGAAGACGACCGTCGGCCGGCGGACGAGCCAGATCTGCTGGAGCTCATCGCGCAGGCCGTCGCGCGTGATCGCGTCGAGTGCCCCAAACGGCTCGTCCATGAGCAAGACCGAGGGGCTGAACGCAAGGGCGCGCGCAATCGCGACGCGCTGCTGCATGCCGCCAGAGAGCTGATGCGGAAGATAGTGAGCAAAGCCGCGCAGTCCGACGAGGTCGATCATTGCGGCTACCTGCCGCTGGCGCTCCGCGCGCGTCGACCGCCCGCCGTGCGGGTTCACCTCCCATGGAAGGGCGATGTTGGCCTCGACCGTCCGCCACGGCAGGAGCGACGGGTCCTGAAAGACAAAGCCGATCGCCTTGCGGCGCCGCGCCGCCTCAGGGGGGAGACCGTCAATCGAAACCGATCCCGACGAGGGAACGAGCAGCCCCGCCATGATCCGCAGCAAGGTGCTTTTCCCGCAGCCGCTTGGACCCAAAATTGCGACAAACTCACCGGAGGCGATCGTCAGGTCGATGCCCGCGAGAACAGGGAGCGGCGCCCCGGGAGCAGGGAAGGCATGAAACAGGCGTTCGACAAGTATCGTGCCGAGGTCGCTCACGAGGCGAGTATAGCAATCTGACCAGCCGAGAAGGGGAGCGGCCATCGCGGCGAGAGCGTGCCTGCGGGAGAAGCGTCGGAGAAGGGCAGCCGGCAGGTCCTGCGTCGCTGCCGCTCCGTTCTAGCGGGTCCCGATGTCAGCCGGCTCGTTCTCCGCGAAGCGGGAACGGTGCCTCTCTAACAGCGCGAACACGTTCGCCCGCTCTTCGGCGCTCAAGCCGCGCAGCGGGAACACGATCGCGTGCCCGAACGGAACAATGTCAAGGGGAACGAAAAAGAAGAGCCGCTCGCTTGCCTCGATTACCGTCCGAACGTCGCCCCAGCCGAAGCGGAGGTCGCCGTAGCGAGAACGAACTCGCATCCCGCCCTCCTCGACCTCAAGCTGGAAGTGAGGCGCGCCGTCCCGGCTCAGTTCCTCGCGAATGACGCCGCGCACGGTTCCTTGGCGCAGCTGAGGAAGGACGACAGCGAAGAGCAGCAGCCACAGCAGCGCTGCCCCCCCGACGATCAGAAGAGTGTGCGTTTGGATGCCGGCCCCAGGCAGGAGGGCGAGAGTGGCGGCCGCGATGAGCGCCAGCCCGGCAAAGAAGAGAAACCAGATTGCAACCGTGGTTCGGCCGAAGATCTGGAGTGCCGTCGAGCGGCGGCGCTGAAAGCGGCGCTGCTCGGCCGCGAGCGCCGCGAGGTCGTCCTCGGTCAGCTGAACAGCGAACAGCACAGCGGGGAGTATACGGTGCTGCGCTCCTTAGCGACAGATACCGCTCCCGGCAGGCGAGCGCGCTGGAGCAGCAGCCGCCCCGGCGGGGCGGGAGAACTGTTAGCGCACTGTTTGACAACCCGGCTGCTCCGGGGTACTATCGACTGCGGACAGTTTGCCGAAACGGCGGCGAGGCTCGTCCGCGCAACCCGGCAGCACGGGGAGGGCGGGCAGCAACGCAGAGGACACCGAAGCGCAGATTGCCTTGAGGCGATCAGGAGGCGAGCATGCAGCCCACAACGCACGAACCGCGGGTCGTTGACGAAGCGATCAAGATCATCCAGGAGCACCTTGACCGCGAGGCGCGCAACCGCCGGCAAACGACCCTCGAACCGAAGGATCTCTGCCCGATGCAGAAGGCGCGGCTCGTCAGTGACCTTATCGCGACGCTCGACACCTCGAGCGGTGGGTCTGGGTTGACGCGAGCGGTGCGCTCCGCCTGGAACAGCCTTGTGAGCAGCTTCCGGGGACGATCGCGCTAGCTACTCCCCTTCGATCCACTCCTCGCCGTCCTCGGCGACTTCTTTCTTCCAAATCGGCACCCGCTGCTTGATCGCATCGATGACAAACCGACAGGCAGCAAACGCCTCGGCGCGGTGCGCCGAAGCGGCCGCGATCGAGACACTCACCTCGCCGATCTCGAGCCGCCCGGTGCGGTGGATTGCTCTCACTTCTGTCTCGGGCCAGCGCTCCCGTGCCTCCGCGAGGATAGCAGCGATCTGCCGGTCGGCCATCTCAGGATACGCTTCGTATTCGAGATACCGGATGCGCTTCCCCCGGGAATAGCCGCGCACAACCCCATCAAAGGTGACGACTGCCCCGTGCTCCGGAGCAGCAAGCCCTGCCGCCAAGGCAGCAGCAGAGATCGGCTCACGCGTGATATGGCGCAAGCGGTCAGTCAGTGTCATCGGTCAGCTCCGCGCCGCCGCTGACCGGCGGCAAGATCGCAAGCTCCGCTCCATCAAAAAGCGGGCGTTCCGGCGAGGCATACTCGCCGTCAACCGCGAGCCGCGAAATTGCGGCAAAGCGGCGCAGCGCAGGGTACTCGCGCACCAGCGCTTCCACCGCCTCTCCGGCCGTTGTGCCCGCCGGCAGTTCAAGAAGCGCTGTCGGCGCGCCCACTGCCTCCCGCGCGCCCGCAAAGAGCCGCACTGTCACTCGCATAGCGAAAGTCTACCATTCGGCGCCAGCACCGTTTTGCGGCCGAGAGAGGGGTGATCTAGAATAGCCGCGTGACGGAGCGGCGAGACCGGGGCGTAAGTCGGCGCATCGAGCAGGAGATCGAGGAGATCCTCGCGAAAGCTGGCGATCTTGGCGAGGAGCCCGCGCCGTCGCGTTCCTTTGCGAGTTCCTCCCGCGCGTCTCATGACACGAGAAAATGGACCCCCGGAGCGTCTCGCGCCACCTCATTCTGGGGTCGGCTGAGCGGGACGAGCCGGCTGATGCTTCTCGCGATCATCTTCACCATCGCGGCCTACATCGCCTACTATCGCGCTCCGCTTCTCGGCATCCTGTGCACGCTTGTCGCCGTCGGCTGCTTCATCAGCGCCTACCTCATCGCCTTTCGCGGTCCGCGCTACCTCGACAGAGAGCGCCGCTGGCGCGGGCAGCCGATCGACTACGGCGACCCTCCCGGCGGCTCCCTGTTCCTGGCGGTGCGCCGCTGGTGGAGCCGCCTGACCCGCCGCTGGTGAGCGGCGCCGACGCAGCAGGGGCGCTTGCGCTTTTCTCCCGTGCCGACGCGGCACGCTGGGCAGCCCAAGCACGGCAGCTATCCCCAGCCCAACCGCCAACGCGATAACCAGCAGCGCGCCCGGAGCGCGCCGAACGACATACCACAGGTCAGTCGGGCTGGTAATCCCCTGGGACCCCACCGCAGCGAGCGGGTCGCCGGTGCCGACTACGTAGAGGGTCGCTGACCACGGCGGCGGCGGCACCGTTACGTCCGCCGCAAAGATCTCCCCGCTCGGGCGCAGAATGACCTCCGCCTCGCCCGCAGGGGAGCGCAGAATAACGAAGGGCTCGCTCCGCACAAGAGCGCGGCAGGACGGGTCCGGCGAATCGACATCGGCGACAAAGCGGGCGCGCTCGCCTGCAGGCGCGCCCGCCGGCTCGAGGCGAAGCCAGCCCGAGGCAGGACAGGGAGACGCCTGAAACGCCGCAGCGCCAAGGAGCCACGCCAGCAGGGAAGGCAGGATGACACTCACGTGCCGGCAGTATAGTCAATCGCGCACTGACTCGTGCTGCCGGAGAAGGAGCGACGATGGACCCGACTGCGCGCGCGCGCCTTCACGCCCTGATCGAACGCCACGCTATTTCCCGCGGAGAGTTCGTCCTGTCGTCCGGCAAGCGGTCGTCCTACTACGTCGACCTGCGGCGCATTTCGCTCTCCCCCGAAGGCGCCTATCTTGCCGCCCTCGCCTTGCTCGACCTCGTTGACGGCGTGGCGATCGACGCTATCGGCGGGCCGGTCGCCGCGGCAGTGCCGCTCATTGGCGCAGTCGCGGCGGTCAGCTATCAGCTGGGCCGTCCGCTGCCGGGGTTTATGGTGCGGAAAGAAGCGAAGGCGCACGGCGCCGGCCAGCAAATCGAAGGGCCATTCGCGCCGGGCATGCGCGTCGCCGTCGTAGACGACACCGCGACTACCGGCGGCTCGCTCCTCTGGGCGGTCGAGGCGGTGGAACGGGCAGGAGGGAGCGTGGAACTGGTCGGCGCGCTGCTCGACCGCCACGAGGGCGCAGCCGAGCTGTTCGCGGGGCGAGGCTATCGCTATCGAGCGGTGTTCACCATCCGCGAGTTTGGGCTCGCGCCCAGCTGAGGAGCAGGGGGTATGATTCTCGCAGCACGCGGCCGAGGGAGAGGCGAGGGTGATCGATAAGCACCGCGCGCGGCTGGTCTTTGCGGCAGCCGCTCATGGGTCCCTAACGGCGTTTGTGATGACGCACGGGCTCTTCCTCCATCTCATCCCCCTGCTCTCCCCCCTCCTGCTGATCGGCGCGCCCATCATTGGCGGCATGCGCGCGCGGGGACGCGCCCGGCTCGGCCTCGGCGGCGCGATCGTGGTCGCATTCTGCATCACGATCGCGAATGTCTTCCCCTACCTGCTCGTCGTGCCGCTCGTGCTGGCCAACCAGCACCTTTTCTCCAGCCCGGCGACCGCCGCTCAGGTGACATCGTTCTTCCTTTGGCTTGTCGGCGGGTTCGTCGTCTACTCCATGGTCGCCGCCTTGATCGGGATCCTCGTTCGCCATCTCCGCCCGCCGAAAGTGCCGGTCACCCCGGAACTGGTGCTGACCAAGCCGCACCTCGTCAGCGAGCAGGAGCTTTGGGTCGGCGACCGCCGCCTCGCCGCCGAGCCGAGCGCACTCCGCAGCGCAGTCGCGCACCATGCGGACCCCTACCCTGCCTATGCTCGCCACAACTGAGCGGGGCGCTCTCCTTCAGGAGCGGGCTGCGCACCATTAGGCGCTCCCCGTTCGTCAAGCGCGACGCGCCGAGGACGGCAAGCAGCGCCGCGTTCCGTCCCCTCTTCTCTGCCGCGCTCCAGCTGGCCAAGCACAGCGCTGCATCGGCTACACTCCGGCCGCCGTGACCACGATCCCGCCCTATCGCGAGCCGTTCATCTGGGGCCATAAGACCGTGCCGCGCGGCAACACCGCGCTCGGCCATGCGCTCGAAGCGATCGGTCCGCGCGGCGGGCGCCTCCTCGAGGTCGGGTGTGGAGCCGGCCGGTTTATCCGGACGATTGCCAGCCTGCGGCCCGATTTGGAGCCGCACGGTTCAGACCTCGGGCCGAAATCGATCCGGCTCGCGAGCCGCTACCGCGACGGCGTTGCCTATACGCTCGCAAGCGCGACGGCTCTCCCTTACCGCGACGAGTCGTTCGACACCGTCATCCTGTTCGACGTGCTCGAGCACATCCCCGGCGCCGGACCGGAGGAGGCGCTCAGCGAAATCCATCGCGTGCTGAAGCCAGCGGGCGTGTTCCATGCCCTCGTTCCCTGCGAGGGCCAGCCCGGCACGCTGTTCTGGATCCTCTGGAAGCTCCATTTCGGCGGCGACCTGAAGGTGCGCCATGGGGATCATGTCCAGCGGTTCGACCGTCAGGAGGTGATTGGGATGGTCGAACGCCACGGCTTCCACGTGACGGAGCTTCGGTTTAGCATGCACCCGATCGGCCAAGTGAAAGATATTCTCACCTATGTCGCTCGAGAGCCCTGGTTTCGCCGGCTGCGGCTGGGCGGCCTGCCGTTTCAGGCATTGATGGCTGCGCTCTGGGCTGCTGGGGTCGTCGAAGCGCGCGTGCTCAGCCGGGTCGAGCGCGGTGCCGCGGTCGTCCATCTGACTGCCGTCCGACAATGAGTGCAAGGCCCCTGCGCGTCCTCATGCTCTCGAAGGCGTGCTATGTCGCCGCCTACCGGACAAAACTGGAAGCGATGGCGTCGCTCCCGGAGGTCGAGGTGACGCTCGCTGTTCCGCCCTACTGGCAGTTCGGGCGGCGGCGCGAGCCGCTTGAGCCGGGCAATGACCGCAACTACCGCTTGATTGTCCTCTCGCCTCTGCTGAACGGCAACCACCACCTCCATTTCTATCCCGGCATCGGACGGCTTCTCGATGAAACGCAGCCCGACCTGTTCCACATCGACGAAGAGCCGTACGACGTTGTCACCGTCCATGCTCTCTGGGCCGCACGGCGGCGAGGCATCCCGGCGCTGTTCTTCACCTGGCAGAACCTCGACCGCCGCTACCCGCCGCCGTTCGAATGGTTTCGCCGCTGGACACTTGCGCACGCGGCGGGCGCGATCGCCGGCAACGCCGAAGCGGCAGCGATCCTCCGGCGCCGTGGCTACCGCGGTCCGCTGACCGTGCTTCCGCAGTTCGGCGTCGACCCCGACCTTTTTCCATTTCGGCCGCCACGCGACGCTGTGCCGGTCCGGATCGGCTATGTCGGCCGGCTCTGGCGAGGGAAGGGAGTAGACCTCCTGATCGAGGCGGCAGCCGGGCTGCGCGGCGACTGGCAGCTCGACCTCCTCGGCGCGGGCGATGAAGCGCCCGCGCTCCGCGCCCTCATCGATCGCCTCGGTGTCCGCGAGCGCGTCCGCTTGCTGGGAAGCTGGCCCTCCCACCAAGTCCCCGCCTTCTACCGCACCCTCGACCTGCTCGTCCTCCCCTCGCGCACCCTCCCCAACTGGAAGGAGCAATTCGGCCGCGTCCTGATCGAAGCGATGGCCAGCGGCGTCGCCGTCGTCGGCAGCAATTCGGGCGAGATCCCGAACGTGATTGGCGATGCCGGCTGGATTGTGCCGGAAGGAGACGTGGCAGCGCTGCGCGCTCAGCTGCAGGCGGTGATCGACTCGCCGGCGCTCCGCGCGGCAGCCGCCGAGCGCGGGCGGCGACGCGTGCTCGACCGGTTCACTCAGCAGCGCATCGCGACGGCGACAGTCGCGTTTTACCGCTCGATCCTCGGGCAGACGCCGGGCTGCAGCGACGCCGCGCCCGCGCTCAACCCCGCCTAATAGGCAGCACCGTGCCTTCTTCTCCCTCTGCCTCCCCCTTCGCGAGCTGGCCGGGACGGGCGCTCATCGCTGCGACAGCGCTCGCCGCGCTCAGCTTTGCCGCGTTCTCGCTCTACCGCCACGCGACCTTCAACAGCGGCGCGTTCGATCTCGGGATCTTCGACCAAGTCGTCTGGAATTCCTCCCAAGGCCGCCTGTTTGCCAATACTCTCAGCGAGTCGCGCAACTTCCTCGGCCAGCATCTGTCGCTCATCCTTCTGCTGCTGGTGCCCCTCGCATGGGTCGGCGCGAACGCCCCGGGACTGCTTGTCGTCCAGGCGATCCTGCTTGCGGCGGCCGCGCTGCCTATCGGCTGGTACGCCCTGCGCCGAGTGGGAGGATGGACCGCCCTGATCATTCCCGTCGGCTATCTCATCCACCCGACCCTGTTCGCGACGGCGTCGTTCGACTTTCATGAAGTCGCGTTTGCGCCGCTGCTGCTCGCCGTTGCCCTCGGCGGGCTCCTGACGCGTCGGCGCTTGCCGTTCTACGGTGCCGCTCTCGTCCTCCTCACGGTGCGAGAGGACATGGGGATTATCGCCGCCGGCCTCGGGCTGTGGGCGGCCTGGCGCGCCGGCTGGCGAGACGCGCTTCTCCTCGCCGGGGTCGGGCTGCTGTGGACCGCGCTCGCGGTCCTCGTCGTCATCCCGGCATTCAGCGACAGCGGCCGGTACTTCTACTTCTGGCGGTTCGGGGCTCTTGGCGATACCCCGGATGCAATCGGCGCGTCGCTGCTCACGAACCCGCTTGCGGCTGTGACAACAATGCTCGCTCCGCGCAAACTTCTCTTTCTCTTCGAGCTTCTCGTCAGCTGGGGAGGGCTGCCGCTCGCCGCGCCGGCGACGCTGCTGCTCGCCCTGCCGAACCTCGCCTATCTGCTGCTCGGGCAGTATCGCCCCTTAACCGAGCTGATCAGCCATTACCCCGTGACGCTGCTGCCGCCGCTCGCCTTCGCCGCCGCCGACGGCCTCGCCTGGATGCGGCACCGGCTCCCCCGCCTCGCGCCGCTTGCGGCCGCAGCGAGCCTCGCCGCGATGGCCGTCATGGCCGGCATGCGTCTGCCCGAGACCGCGGCGCGCCGACTGAACAACGGCCTTGCGGGAGACACGGCTCACCTTCGGCTGGCGCGGGAGATGCTGCGCCTGATCCCGCCGACAGCCAGCGTCAGCGCCCAAACGGGGCTCGTCCCTCACCTCTCCGCCCGGGAGAAGATCTTCCTCTTCCCGCGCTATGCAGATGCCGAGTTCGTGGCCCTCGACACCCGCGCCCAGCGCTATGCCCCGCCCGGCTCCCTCACCTATGAGGAAGGGTTAGAGGAAGTCCTCTGCGAGGAGGGGTGGGGCCCCCTGTTCGAGCGCGATGGCCTCCTGCTGCTGCGGCGCGGCTCAGGCGGCATCCTGTTCCCTGCTGCTGTCCCCAGCTACGCGCAGCCTCGGGGCGACCGCTTCGATGACGGGCTGATCCTCGAAGCAGTCGAACTGCCCCTCGGCGCTCTCCGGTCCGGCGCAGTGCCGCGCATTGTGCTCTACTGGCGCGCCGAGCAGCGCCCCTCCCGCGACTGGACGGTCTTCGTCCATCTCGTCGACGCAGAGGGAAGAGTGCGCGGCCAACTTGATGCGCCGCCTCACTGCGGGGACTCCCCAACCAGCGGGTGGGAGCCGGGGCGTTTGCTCCGCGACGACATTTGGATCGTGCCCCAGCGCGTCATGCCGCCCGGCCTCTATCGGATTGTGCTCGGCCTCTACGACCCCAGTACCGGCGCCCGAGCGCTCAGTCAGGGCCAAGAGGCGATCGAGCTCGGAGGGCTTACGGTGCGCTAGCCGCAGCTGGCGTGACGCCGCCACGGCCAGCGCGGAACGCTGCCAAGAGCGCCGCCCCGAGCCCAAAGAGGGCTACCGCCAGCCCGACGACAAAGCCGACGACGGGCACCGCGCCGAGCACGGCGAGGATCGCCGCGCCGAGAAGAAGCCCGGCCCACTCTGCGCGAGACTGGCCGACGCGCCGAAGGATCGTTCGGCCGAGCCAGAAAGAAATGATTGCCCCAGCGATGACCAATCCCAAGACGAGAAGTGCGGCCACTGCAATGAGCAGCGGTCCGAATCCGAGAAGAAGCGCGAGCAGCAGCAGAAGGAGAAGAGCAACTGGCGCCACCAGCACAACAAGCACGCCGACGCCGAGGCTCGGAAGCGGCGCCCGCTCAAGCTGCTCGACGGTCGCGCGCACTCCGCGCGGAGCAACGAGCAGCCATCCGAGACCAACGGTCACCACGCCAAGGAACGCCCGAATGATGTTCCAGATGATGCCAAGCACGACCTCCGCCGGCGAGGGCGGCGCCGGCGCCGCAATCGCGGTGCGTCCCCGATTCGTGGTCACCTGCGCGCCGGGCTGAATGGTCGCGTCACGCTCGCTGCGGTATTGGAGGCTTCCCCCAATCCGAGCGGTCGGACCGAGAGTAAAGGCGCCGACCGTAAGGTCAACATCTCGGCGAACCGTTCCCGTGAGCTGCACCTCGCCGCCGCCGCCAAAGAGCGACCCGTCCACCGTTCCGCCAACGGTGATCCCGCCGGCCGAAACGACCAAGTCGCCGCCGACCCGCGCCGAGGGCGTCAGCTCAATGCTGCCCGCCGCGGCGAGAAGGTCGCGCTGGATCTGCCCATCGACCCGAACCGTTCCGCCCGCCGCCCGCACGCCGCGGCTGACTTGCCCGCTGATTTCGATCGTGCCCCCGGCAGCAGTCACTCCGCCCTCGATCCGGCCGCTGATGACGACGGTCTGCCCCGCCGCGAAGACATCACCCCGCACCGTTCCTTCAATGCGAACGGTCGCGGCAGCGAGGTAGACATCGCTATCGATCGTCTCGGTCGCCCTGATGACGATGCTCTCTCCGGAACGAAAATCGCCCGCCGCCGCTGGTGCGGGAGCAAACAGCGCGCCCGCAAGACCAGCAAGAACAACGCCTCTCAACCAGCGCATACCCACCTCCCTCGGCTGTGATGGGTCCACTACTAGGACGTCGGAAAAGGCGCGGCAGTGAACGGCCGGCTCGTCCCCCTCCCTGCGGGAAGGCGGCTCGTCGCGACTCGCCTCGCGCACCTTCGAGGTGCAACGTACCCCTATGAATATGAGGATGGAATGCGCGGCTGGCGAAGCGCAATCCCCTTCTCCGGCGGGCTTGCCCGCGAGAGGCACAGTGCGGGACAGACGCGCCCTTCCTCGCCGAGCTCGCCGGCGCTACTCAGAGTTGCCCTGAAGACGCGGCAGCGCCAGCATCAGTGCGGCGAGCGTCTTGGCATCCTCGATCTCGCCTCGCCGAACGCGGGCGAGGAGATCGTGCAGGGGCACGGGAACCACCTCGATCGCCTCGTCAGCCTCCGGCGCAGCATCCACCGCACGCAGATCTTGGCACAGGAAGCAATGCAGCAGTTCTGTCGAGTAGCCGGGCGCAGCATAGAACGCGCCCAGCCGTTCGACGCGGCCGGCCGCCCGCCCGATCTCCTCGGCAAGCTCGCGCGCAACGGCCGCCTCCGGCACCTCCCCCGGCTGAAGCGTGCCGGCGGGGAACTCCAGCAATTCGCGGTCGGCAGCGCGGCGGTACTGGCGGACAAGCACCAGCCGCCCTGCCTCGTCAACCGGCGCCATCACGACGGCGCCGGGATGGACAACGATCTCGCGCCCGACGCGCGCGCCATTCGGGAGCGCCACCGTTTCCACGCGCACAGAGAGCAGCTTGCCTTGGTGGACGGTCGTCGCTTCGACGAGACGCTCGCGGCTCACGCGCGCTGAACCGGCATCACTGGCAGGAGCGGAAGCGCCGCCGCGCGTTCAGCGCGCTGCGCCGGCTCGCCGAAGACATCGCAGGTCATCGCGATCTCGTCGCAGCATTGGAATTTCGGACACTTCTGACACTCGCTCCACACCTTGCGCGGCAACTGGGCGACATCGACCGGCTTGAACCCAAAGCGGCTGAACACTTCGGGCCGATAGGTGAGGACGTAGACAGTCCGAATGCCGAGGGCGCGCGCCTCGGCAAGCGCCGCTTCCGCGAGAAGACGGCTGATACCCCGGCCTTGATACGGCTCGGCGACGGCGACAGAGCGCAGCTCCGCGAGGTCCGACCAGTTGATGTGCAGGGCAGCGCAGCCGACGACTTTCCCATCCACCCGAACGACATGGAAATCGCGCACGGTTTCATACAGCTCGTGCATCGTTCGTGGCAGCAGGTCGCCGCGGTCGGCGAAGAAAGAGATCAGGCGGTGAATCTGGGGGACGTCGGCGATAACTGCCCGTTCTGCTTTCACGTTCGCACCGTCTGCGCGCGCTTCCACTCTTCGGCGCGCTCCAACAATTCCTCGGCGTTCTGGATCGCGGCCGCGACGCCGCCGAGCATCTGCGCCAGTTCCCGTTTGCGCCCGGCAGGGTCAAGCGCCTCGACCCGCACTCCTGTTCGGCCGTCGTCCGTCAACTTTACGATGGAAAGATGGTGGTCGGCAAAGCTGGCGACTTGCGGCAGATGGGTGATGCAAATCACCTGATGGCCGCGGGTCAGCCCCCACAGCTTCTGCCCCACAACCCGACCGGTACGCCCGCCGATGCCGACATCGACCTCGTCGAAGATCAGGGTCGGCACGCGGTCAAGGCGGCCCAGCACCGATTTCAGCCCCAGCATAATGCGCGCCGTCTCTCCCCCGCTGGCAACCCGGTCGAGCGGTCGAAGCGGGCTGCCCGGGTTTGCCGAGAGCAGGAATTGTATCCGGTCGACCCCGCTCTCGTCGTAAGCGACGGCCGCGCCCTCGACCACAATCCCCTCGGGGTCAGGCAGACGGCGCAGTTCGACAGCGAAGCGCGCTTGCCGCAGGCCGAGGCTGGCCAGCTCTGCTTCCACCTCCCGAGCGAGACGGTCGGCGGCCTCGTGGCGGCGAGCCGACAATTCCTGCGCGACGCAGCTGAGCCGCTCGCGTTCGCGCGCCTCCTCCGCTCCGAGTTCATCCCTCCGCTCTGTCCGGCGCTCGAGTTCGGCCAGTTCGGCGGCAGCGCGGGTCCCAAAGTCGAGAATGTCGCGAACGGTCGGTCCGTACTTCCGCCGCAGGTCCATCAGCAGCCGCAGGCGCTCCTCAACCGCCGCGAGCCGCGCCGGGTCCGCCTCAACGCGCTCCTGATAGAGGCGGACCTGACGGGCGAGATCGTCGAGCGCTTCGGCAGCGTGGATTGCGGCTTCTTCGAGCGGCTGCGCTGCCCGATCGATCGCGGCGGCGTGCCGCAGGTCGGCGAGCGCGTTTGAGAGCGCCTCACCTGCTCGGTCGAGGGCATCGTAGGCAGCGCCGGCAAGCTTCTCGAGTTTCTCGGCCGAAGCGAGGACCCGATGCTCAGCTTCGAGTTCATCGTCTTCGTTCGGGCGGAGCGCCGCGCTCGCGATCTCTTCGACTTGGAAGCGCAGGAGGTCGATCCGCCGGGCGATCTCCCGCTCATCGGCGAGCAGGGCGGCGCGCTCGCGCAGGATCGCGCGCAGCCGAGCGACCGCGGCCGCAACCTCGGCGCGAAGCTCCCCGACGCCGGCATAGCGGTCCAGAAGATCGAGCTGCGTGGCCGGCCGGAAGAGCGAGATGTGGTCGCCCTGCCCGTGGATATCGACCAGCAGCTCACCGATCCGCTGGAGAGTGCTGACCGGCGTCAGCCGACCGCCGACTCGGCCAAGCGAGCGGCCGGCGGCCTGCACCTCGCGGCTGAGGACGAGCACATCTTCTTCAGCCTCGAGGCCGAGCTCCGCGAGCACCGTCATCAGCCGATCGCGCACGCTCCGCTCGAGACCGCTGAGATCGAAGACGGCATCGACGCGCGCCGCCGCTTGGCCAGCCCGGATGACATCCGGTCCCATGCGCGCGCCCAACGCCGCGCTGAGCGCATCGATGATGATGCTTTTGCCGGCGCCCGTCTCGCCGGTCAGCACGTTCAGTCCCGGTTGAAACGGCACCCGCAGCCGCTCGACGATGGCGAAATCACGAATCTCTAGCTCAACGAGCATGGTCATCCCGTGGCTCAAGAAAGCGACGCGTCAGCCGCTCCCCCAACTGGGCATAGAACGCCGACCGCGGCCCAAGGCGGACGAGCGAAGCCCGCGCTTCAGCGCGCGCTACTCGGACGCGGTCGCCATCTTGGAGCAAGACATCGTGCTGGCCGTCGACCGACAGATACGCGCCGTGGTCGCTGCGCACCTCGACCGTGACGGTGCTGTCGCCGGGCAGGACCACCGAATGCTGCAGGCCGAGATGTGCCGCGATCGGGGTGATCATCAACGTCTCGAGCGAGGGATCGAGGATCGCGCCGCCGGCAGCGAGGGCGTACGCAGTGCTGCCGGTTGGCGTGGCAAAAATTGCGCCGTCGGCGATGTACGTCGTGTAGGGGGCATCGTCGATGGCGATCAAAAGCCGGATCACCCGCGCCGCCCCCCCGCGCGAGACAACGACTTCGTTCAACGCCGAGAAGCGGCGGTGATAATGCTCGTCCCACGGCGCCGCATCGCGCCCGGCGGGCGGCAAGATCTGGGCTTCGAGGAGGATACGGCGTTCGAGCCAGAACCGCCCGCCGAAATACGCCTCAAGCGCGTTCTCGATCTCGCTCGGCGGAACTTCGGTCAAAAAGCCGAGCCGCCCGAAGTTGACCGTCAAGATCGGCACCTCAAATGGCGCCGAGAGGCGGCCGATGCGCAGCACTGTCCCGTCGCCCCCAAAGGTGATCAGCAGCGCGGTGTCGCGCAGCTGGGCCAGCACTTCCTCTTCTGCCCACGCTGACGCCTTCCAGACATGGTGGCCCTCGCGCTCCAGCCGCAGCCGCGTCTGCTCGGCAAGCTCGAGGGCGGCCGGCGTGCGCGGCTGATAGACCAGCCCAATCCGGCTCACGCGATCACCGCCTCCTCCCGCTCTGCCGCCCGGCGCGCCGCCTCCGGCACCGCGGGAAGCTCTGGCGCTTCTGGGGTTGCCAGCCAGAGAAACAGTTCGCGATTGCCTGCCGGCCCCGGCAGCGGGGAAGGGCAGACCCCGCGCACCCGCAGTCCGAGCGACCGCGCCGCCTCCGCCACAGCAACCACCGCCCCTGCGCGCGCTTGCGGATCGCGCACGACCCCACCCTTCCCCACCTGACGCGGCCCTACTTCGAACTGCGGTTTGACCAGCGCGATGATGTCAGCCGTCGGCGCAAGCCAGTGGCGCACCGCGGGCAGGATCTTGGTCAGCGAGATGAACGAGACATCGATCGTGACGAGCGAGACCGGCTCCGGCAAGGCATGCAGAGCGCGGGCGTTCGTCCGCTCGAGCACAACGACCCGCGGGTCAGCGCGAAGCGTCGGAGCAAGCTGCCCGTAACCGACATCGATCGCATACACCTTAGCGGCGCCGCGCTGGAGGAGCACGTCGGTGAAGCCGCCGGTGGAGGCGCCGACATCGGCGCAGACCCGCCCCGCAGGATCAATCGGGAACGCGGCCAGCGCCCCCGCCAGCTTCTGGCCGCCACGGCTCACATACGGGGGCGGCGCCACCACCGTCAGCTGAGCATCGCGCGGCAGGAGCGTCCCGGCGCTGGTGACAACCGCGCCGTCCGCCACTACCTCTCCCGCAAGGATCAGCGCCTGCGCCTTCTCGCGCGTCGGCGCAAGCCCGCGCGCAACAAGCAGGCGGTCGACACGTTCCCGCTCCTTGCGCGCTCGGGTCGCCCCTGCGCTCACGTTTTGGCCTCCGCCGGCAGACGCACTATCGCGATGAGATCGTCCAACGTTAGCCGGGAGAGCGCGCGTGGCGGCGCTTTGCGGCTTCCATTCAGCAAGAGCTTATGGCTCGGATGGAGATACCAATCGACATCCGGCTCTCGAGCGCGCAGCAGCGCCGCCGTCTCGCTGAGGTCCACCGTCGACCACGCCGGCGCCGTGAAGCGGTGCCATCCCTCGGGTGTTCGCGCGAGATAGAGCACTGCCCCGCGGGCGTAAGCGAGCTGCTGCGCGCTCGCGCGGCGCTCGCTCAGCGCCACACCAGGGCCCCAGGGGGTCTCGAACCAGGTCGCCTGCTCGATCTCTTCTTCAGCGGCGACGTGGTCTTGGGCAGCGCGGTACCAGGCGTCGAGGAGCGGCAGCATCGTCTCCATGACCCAAGACGGGTCGCCGCTCAGCCGATTCAGGCCGTGAATGAGCGCGGTCACACCGAAGGGATGCAGCGCCTGCTCCGGGGGCTCGCGGCCATTGTCGACTTCCACCACCCACGCGACGAGGCGCTGGAGGGCGCGGTCTGCCGGCGCGTACGCCTCCGCAGCGAGGCGCGCAGCGCAGACAGCGGGGTCAGCCGCCTCCGGCTGATGATGGTCGAAGCGGCCAAACCCCGTATCGACGTGGATCACCTCCGGGTCGGAGTCGACCGGCGCGCCGCCAAGGGTTGACCCCGCCGGCACAAAGGCGAACTGCGCATCTGCCATCCCCCCGAAGCGACGGACGATCCATGTCGCCGTGATGCTGTCGAGATCGGGGGAGTAGTGCGAGACAATAACCGGCACGCTCTCCTCACCCAACGCGAGCGCCACGATATGGCCCTACTGCAATCGTATCACCGCCTCTTCATCACCCTCAATCGGCCCCGGGCCCCGAAGGGGGAACTGACCCCGCTCTTCGCCCGTCTTCACACAGCAAAGAGCATCGTGCGAGAGGGGGAAGGATGGGACACCCAACGCGATGGGCAATTGCGAGCGCGGCACTCGGTCTCCTGATCATGGCGGGAGGATGCCTGCCCGCCGAGCGCTCCGCTCCTTCCGCGCAGGCGCCAAGCCCCGAGGCGGCAGGCGCGGCGCCAAGGATGCTTTCCCCTAGCACTGCTCCGCGCGGGACAGAAGCCAGGCCCAGCACCGGCGAGACGAGCCTGCCCAGCGAGCAAGCGATCCTTGGCCTCCGCAGGATTATCTTCACCGGCGATATCCAGCTCGAGGTGGCAAACCCGCTCGAGACGATGGCGCGCGTCCAGCGTCTCGTCCAAGATGCCGGCGGCTATGTCGCCAGCTCGAACGCCGCCTCCCAAGGCGATGCGCCCGTCGTGACGATGACCTTACGTGTTCCAGCAGAGCACTACAGCAACGTCATGGAGCAGCTGCGGCGCGTCGGCGATAAGGTGCGTTCCGAGAAGACGACCTCGCAAGACGTGTCGGAAGAGTATGCCGACCTGAACGCGCAGCTGCGGAACCTCGAAGCTGCCGAGGCGCAATATCTCGAACTGATGCGGCGCGCCCAGTCGATCGATGAAGTGCTGAAGGTCCAGCAGCAGCTGACAGCCGTCCGCGGTCAAATCGAGCGGATCAAAGGCCGGCTCACCTACCTTGAGCGCCGGGTCGAGATGGCGACGATCAACGTCGGGCTCTATCCGCCGGCGGTGCGGCCGCAGAACGGCTACGCGAACCCGCTCGACGCGGCCGCCGCCGCGTGGGGCGCCTCGCTCCGCTTTCTGGCGGCGGCGGCGAGCGGCGTGGTCGCGGTCGTCGTCTTCTTCTGGTGGGCGATCCCGCTGCTTGCGCTCGCGGGATGGCGGCTCGCCGGCTGGCTGCGGCGGCGCAGCGTCACCGCTGCCTCCTGAGCAGCCGGACATCCGCGGAGAGCACTGACGCCCGGCTCGTCCGATGCGAGCTACCCGCCGATTTGCGACATCGAGCGGTTCGGCCGCACAAATGCGGCCCCCTCGTTGATCCGATGCTTCTTCTCTTTGTGGCGGACCGCCTCCCGAATGATCGCGATCAGCTCCTCATCGCTCGCCCCGGCACGAAGCGGGCCGAGGAGGTCCCAGTCGCCAGTCGAGAAGAGACAGGTGCGCAGCTGGCCGTCGGCAGTGAGCCGCAGCCGGTTGCAGTCGGCGCAAAACGGCTCAGTCACGGGATTGATGAACCCGATCTCGCCTTTCCCGTCGGCAAACCGCCAGCGGCGAGAGGTCGAGCCGGGCGCCGCCTCGATCGGCTCGAGCGCGTAATGGCGGCGGATGATCGCGAGGACCGTCGCGCCGGGAAGCACCTTCGCCATCTCCCAGTTGCCCTCGGCATCGAGCGGCATATATTCAAGAAAGCGAACGACGTAGGCGCGGCTGCGCGCCAGTTCGCAGAAGGCGAGGATATCTTCCTCGCTCATGTCGGGCATGGTAACGGCGTTCACCTTGATCGGCCAAAGCGAGGGATACTTCTCAACCTCACGCAGCCCTTCGAGGACGCGGTCGAGCGCATCGCGGCGGGTCAGGTGGTGGAAGCGGTCGCGGTTGAGCGAGTCGAGCGAGACGTTGACGCGCCGCAGCCCCGCCGCGGCGAGCGGACCCGCCAGTTTGTTGAGCAGGACGCCGTTCGTCGTCAGCGAGAGGTCGTCTAGCCCGTCGATCGCAGCGAGCCGGCGGACGAGGTCCGGCAGGCCGGCGCGCAAGGTCGGCTCGCCCCCCGTCAGCCGGATCTCCCGAATGCCGAGCGCAACGAAGAGCCGCGCAAGCCGCTCGATCTCGTCGAACGTCATCAGCTTCGCGTTCGCCAGCCAAGGCAGCCCCTCTTCGGGCATGCAGTAGACGCAGCGGAAGTTGCAGCGATCGATCACCGAGAGCCGCAGGCTCTCCATGCGCCGACCAAACTGGTCGATGAGGGGCGCGAGCGCCGGCCGAGCCGCCATCAGCACCATGGAGCCGTCTCACAAAATAAACAGTTCCGGGCTTTCTCTGTCAGAATCATCAAGTATCGGGTCAAGGCTAGCGTGGGGCGCGCGATGCTGTCAACCGCGCGGCCGCCCCTGATCGCAGCGGCCGCCTATACTGAATTGGGAGAGAAGCGGAAGGAGCCTCATGGACGTTATCAAGATCACTCCGCGCGGCTACTGCTACGGCGTCGTCGACGCGATCCAGCTGGTGAAGCGGGTCGCTGCCGACCCGGCCACGCCGCGGCCGATCTACATCCTCGGCCAGATCGTCCACAACCAGCATGTCGTCGCCGAGATGGAGCGCCTTGGCGTCATCTCGCTCGACGGGCCAAACCGGCTCGCCCTCCTTGAGCAGGTGAATGAGGGGACGGTGATTTTCACCGCCCATGGGGTCTCCCCCGCCGTCAAGGAGCGCGCGGCCGCCAAAGGGCTCCACTGCGTCGACGCCACCTGCCCAGACGTAGAACGGACCCACGCCCTCATCCGCCAGCTCGCCCCGCAGGGCTACCAGATCATCTACATCGGCAAGCGCGGGCACCCCGAGCCTGAGGGGGCGATCGGCGAAGCACCAGAGGCGGTTCATCTCGTCGAAACGGTCGAGGATGTCCACGCTCTTGACCTCGTTGCCGACAAAATCGCCGTCACCACCCAGACCACCCTCTCGAAGTGGGATACCGAGGAAGTGATCGCGGCGGTCCTCGCGCGATACCCCCACGCCGAGGTGCACAACGAGATTTGCCTGGCCACCCAGCAGCGCCAAGAGGCGGCGGTCTTTTTCTCCCAGCAGGCCGACCTCGTGCTTGTCGTCGGCGATAAGAAATCGAACAACACCAACCGCCTCGTCGAAGTCGTTCAGAAGCTCGGGCGGAAGCCGGCCTACCGCATCGACACGGTGGAGGACATTCGCCCTGAATGGCTCGTTGGAGTGCGCCGCGTGGGGGTGACCGCCGGCTCGTCGACGCCGAGCGAACTGACCCGCGCCGTCATCCGCTATCTTGAGGGGCTCGACTTGGAGGTCAACGCCGCTGGCCGCTGATCTCGGCGCCTCTCGCCTCCGACCAGGCCCTGGATTGAACGGCGTCACCCCTTCCGCGCCGACAGCGTGCGGGCGGGGCTCGCCTTCTTCGTCTTTGCCCTTCTCCAGTCTTTCTCCTGGGAGACCGTGCTCGCGACGGTTATCGGCTTTCGCCACTCGCCTGGCTCGTTCACCTCGGCGCGGTGGCAGTGATGGCTGGCGCCACTGCTGCCGTCCTCATCGCCCGCACCGTCCCGCAGGCGCAGCGCTTTGCCCGCCTCCCGGAGGGGATCGCGTGGCTGTTCACTACTATCTTTCTGGTGACGCTGGCTGAGCTGCCGCTCGGCGTCGACCAGAGCCGCCAGCCAGAAGCGGGGCGCGTACTCGTCGACGCGGCGCTTCTTTGACTTACCTCTGTCCTCCGCTTCGCCGGTTGGAGCTGGATGCTCGATGCCGGCGCTCCGGCAAGGGAACGACCCCGAGCGGAACGTCGGCGGGTCGATCTTCTCTTCCTCAGGAAGCGCCCCCGTGCCCGGCTCCCAAAGCTGGGTCCCCAACTACTGCGACTACCTCGCTCTTGCATGCTGGGTCAGCACGACCCTCGGCCCATCGGATACGATTGCTTCTTCATGACGCACCAAAATGCTGGTGATGCTGCAGGCTTCGGCCTCAATCGTCATCCTCTCCGTGATCGCGGCGCGAGCGATCGGGATCTTCAGCTGAGGGAGGTCGTCGCAATGCAAGACCGGTCGGAACGACTTTCGACAGCAGCACGTCAGGCGCTGGATACGGCGGTGGCGGTCGCAGCGCGCGCGGGCGCGCCGGCGGTCGGCACCGACCACGTGCTTCTCGGCGTCATCCGGCTGGGCGACGCCACTGTCGAGGCAGTGCTGAGAGAGCTGAACACGAGCGCGCGCGCCCTCGAAGAGGCCCTCCTCACCGCAGGCCACTCAGCGAGCGCGAGCAGCGGGCGGAGCGGGGCACCGAGCGGCGGACCGATCAGCGACGATGACACCGCAACCAGCCTTCCCGACCTGCCGCTCACCCCCCGCTGGCGACGGATCCTCCGCTCCTCGCGGCTGACCAGCCGGCTGAAGCAGGCACTCGCTTTCGCCGAAGACGATGCCCGCGCCCGGGGGGCCCCTGCCATCGAGCCGATCCACCTCCTGCTGGCAGCGCTCCGCGACCCGGGAGGCGCAGGCGCTCGGCTCGTTCGGCCGCTCGGTGTCGACTACGAAGGGGTACGCCGCGTCTTGCGGGTCGGCCCCTCTCCTCTTCCTCCGGCGCCTGCCCCAAAAGCGCGCGCTGCCGCCAGCCAGACGGGGAATGTCACGGTCACCCTCCCGCCCGATGTCGTCGCCCAGCTTCGCGCTCTTGCGGCAGCCCGGGAGACGACGGTCGATCAGCTGGTGCTCCGCTTCGTCCGTCTTGGGCTGCTCGCGATTGCGGTGCAGGAGAAGCCGAACGGCGCCGTGATCGTCCGCGAGGGCACGCGCGAGCGCGAGATCATTCTGATCTGAGCGTCCTCGGCGTGCGAGGCCCAGCCGGCCGCCGCGCTCGCTGCGCGAGCGCGGCAGCAGGTCCATTCTTGCTCTCCCAGAGGGGGGAAGGAGAGCGTGCTGACCGGAGCAAAGCACGCCGGGGAAGGCGATAGGCGCAGCCGGCCCGACTGAGGTATACTGCCGGACAGTGCGCCGACGCCATCAGTTGGAGGACGGTTGCCAGATCGCGTGATCATCATGGGCGCCGGCCCTGCAGGACTTGCCGCCGCTCACGTCCTCACCAGCAACGGAATTCCCCCGACCGTGTACGAGCGCTCGCCGTGGGTCGGCGGTCTAGCGCGAACGATCGAACGCGATGGTTTCCGCTTCGACATCGGCGGCCATCGGTGGTTCACGAAGAACGACGCCATCCATCAGTTCTTCGTCGCCGTCGTCGGCGACGAACTGATCGAGGTTGACCGCGTCAGCCGCATCTATTTCGAGGGGAAGTACTTCTACTACCCCCTCAGAATCGGAAACGCGCTCGCAGGGATGGGATTGCGCCGGAGCATCCGCGCCCTCGCCGATGCGCTCGCTGTCACGCTGCGTCCGCTGCGGATTGACGGCGAAGCGACGATGGAACAGGCGTACATCAATCAATTCGGCCGGACCCTCTACGAGCAGTTTTTCAAGACGTACTCAGAAAAGGTGTGGGGCCTGCGCTGCGACCAAGTCTCCGGCGACTGGGTTGCGCAGCGCAGCAAGGGGCTCTCGCTGACGACGGCGATCAAAGATGCCCTCACCCGCTCCCGCGGCGAGATCGAGAGCCTCGTCGAGCGCTTCTCCTATCCGCGGCTGGGCATCGGCCGCTTCTCGGAGCGGATGGCAGAGGATGTGCGCGCCGGAGGCGGCGAGATCGCGCTCAACAGCCGCGTCGTGCGCGTTCATCACGACGGCCAGCGCGTGACTGGCGTCACTGTCCGGACCGAGCGGGGAGACCTGCGTGTTGAAGGCGACGCCTTCATCTCCTCAATCCCGATCACGCAACTCGCCCGCGCCTTTCGGCCGCCTGCGCCGGCAGAGGTGATTGCGGCAGCAAATGCGCTGCGGTTCCGGGAACTGATCACGGTCAACCTGATGCTGCGGCGGCCGCAGGTCACCTCAGACACGTGGCTCTACATCCACGACCCGGCTATCCCCTTCGCCCGCATCCACGAGCCGCGCAACTGGAGCCCGGCGATGGCGCCCGAGGGGACAACATCGCTCGTGTGCGAACTCTTCTGCAACCGGGGAGATGCCTTCTGGACTGCGCCGGATGACGTCCTCATTGAGCTTGCCGTCAAGGAGTTCGCGGAGCTGGGGTTCTTCGACCGGCAGGAGGTGCTCGACGGCTTTGTCGTGCGGGCCGTCCGCGCCTATCCGGTCTACACCCTCGGCTATCAGCGGCACCTCGACGTTCTGAAACGGTATCTCCGCCGCTTCGAAAATTTGCAGATTGTGGGGCGCTACGGGACGTTCCGCTACAACAACAGCGACCACTCTGTCGAGACAGGGATCCTCGCTGCCCGCAACCTGCTTGGTGAGCGCCACGACCTCGACTTGGTCAACAGCGCGCCGGAATATCTCGAGGAACGCCGGCGCGCTGTAGTCGCGTGATCCCAGAACCGCGCCTCCCCGGCGCTCATCAATACCGCTGCGCCTGAGAAGACGTTCCGGGCAGGCTGCAGGTGCAGAAGGAGCCGCGCTCTACTCCAGCGCTCCCCCAGCAGCGCGTGGGAACGCTCAAATAAAGCGCCGGCGAGCTGCGCGCGTTAGCTCGCCGCTGGCGCGCGGCGCAGCTCCGGCTCGGAAACCATGCTTGGCCGGCGCGCCCGAGTGATGACCACGTCGATGATCACCCCAACCAGCGAACCGATCACTGTCGTGATCAAATGGAGTCCCCCGAAACTCGGGTCCACATTGAACGCCGGCTGGAGCAGGCTGTGCGCGACGTAGATCCCGATGAAAGGAAACGCCGCTACACGCCACACCCGTTCGGGCAGCTGGCCGGGCAGCAGGTCATACCAGAGCACTCCGAGCGCGTAGGACAGGCCGAGCATTAGGAGAAGCGTTCCGAGGTCCATTGCTCCCTCCTCTTCCGGAGGCATGTCTCCTCCGGAGTACTCGCTATGAATATATCGCATAATGCTCGAAAGCGCACACGAGGCTGGCAACGGCTCAAGGGATCGGTTGGACGGGAGCGTTCGTCCTTCTGAGCGTGCCCTCAGCTCGATGGATGGCGACGCAGCGTGTGCTGAGCGGCGCGCTGCTGACGCTTGCCTCTAGGCCCCTTCCGCCCACGGCGCCGCCGAACGCAGCGATGCTCTTCCGCTTCGCGCCTCTCACGCTTCCGGCCCGATGGGCACTGCCGGCCACGATCGGCTAGGATGCCGCCATCCTATGCTTCGGCGCGTTCCGGATTGAGCAGGTCGACGATGGCAGAGCGAATCCCGCTTGGAGAGTATTCGGTAGGCGAGGGACACCGCTTTCGGCTGAGTGTCGAGGTGCGCGAGAGCGAGGGCGCGCTCGTAGTTGCGCTCTTCGCCGCGCCCGCTGATGCACCCGGCTCCTCCCTGACGAATGAGGAGCGCGCTCGCTACTCGATCTGGCTGACCCGGCTCGGCGATCAGCCGTGGGTGCCAGTCGACCACGCCCAAGGGCTCTCGACGATCGCTGAGCGCGACGGCACGCCGTATCTCTACTGGCACGGCAACGCCCCCGGGCTGCGGCCTTTCACGTAGCAGCTGCCCCGCCTCGTCGAGGGAAACCGCCCCCTCCCGCGAGACAGCCGAGGGCGCGCCGCCGCTGAGGAGCACCAATGACCGACCTGCAGTCGTACACCGCCGCCGTCGTCCAGACCCCGCTTTACGGCTTCAGCGACCGTGAGCACCCACGCGATATCATCCGGCGCAACGCCGACCGAATTGCGCGCCTGCTCGACCGTCTCGTTGAGCTGAGCGATCGTCCGCCGCGCCTGGTCGTTCTTCCCGTGCTCGCGCTGAGCGGGATCGGCACGGCGCTCCGGCATCGAGGCATTGCGCGCCCGATCGAGCGGGATGACGTTGCGCTCCAGCTCGCCGACGACCCAGCGCTTGCGCCGGTGCGCGATGTCTGCGCGCGGCACGGGCTCTACGTTGCCTCCTCCCATGTGGAGAAACACCCCGCCTTTCCGGGCCGCTACTTCCATACCGGCTATATCATCGGTCCCACGGGGCTGGTGCTCCGCTCACCCAAAACCCAAGCGCCGACCTCTGCAGGCATCACCCTCCTCCGCGACATTGTCGACGAGTACCTCGCCGCCTTCGGCGCAGACGCGCTCTTCCCCGTCGTTGAGACGCCGCTCGGACGCCTCGCCTGTCTTGTGGAGGGAGAGTTCCTCATCCCTGAAGCGGTGCGGACCGTAGCCGCGAAAGGGGCGGAGATCATCTGTCATCCGACTGCGCAGCTTGCGGGGCCAGGTCGCCCGCCGACGCCGGCAATTCAGCAGACGCTAGCCTATCTGCACGGGGTCTACTGGCTGAGCGGCGTCCCGTCGGCCGAAATCATTGAGGACGCGGCGGAGCGGATCGAATTCCAGTTCGGCGGCGGCGCCTGCATCGCCGGGCCAGACGGCGCGCTCCGCGCGCACCTTGCCGGGCCGCATGAAGGCCACGCGCTCGCCGAGATCGACCTCGCCTTGCTGCGCGCCATCCGTCCGGAGCGGGCAGCGGCGACCGCGCCCGCAGCGAATCTGTATCGCGCGCTCGCCCGCTGAGCACCGTCGGCGGCGCGAGAAAACGGCGCTAAGCTGCTGCTCTCCTTGCCCGCACCGAAACGGCGCGCGGGAGGCGAAAGGTTGACCATCTCGGCCTGCCTGTGCTACGGTTATTGGCGATGATGACCGGACAGCGCAGCCGCGGCTTTTGGGGATACTTCGCGTTTCCCCGGGCCTCCGGCCGCCTGTCTCGGTCGTAAATCGAGAGAGGCGAGCTGGAGGCCAAGCGAGGCCCCGGTTCGCCATCACGCAACGACGCTCCGGACCGCGGGCCTTCTGAACCGCGGTCCTTTGCATTAACGGCGGGACAACGACGTGCCCCCTTTCTACCTGACGACGCTTGAGGAGCTGCGATGTACCGCCAGACCGATGATTTACGCATCGAGAAGCTGAAACCGCTCATTCCGCCGGCGATCTTGATCGAAGAGTTTCCGGTGACGCCGGAAGCCTCCATCACCGTCGCAGAAGCGCGCGACGCGATCGAACGGATCCTGCGCGGCGAGGATGACCGGCTGCTGGTTGTTGTCGGCCCCTGCTCGATTCATGACGTCTCTGCCGCGCGCGAATATGCCAACCGGCTGAAAGGCGTCGCCGACGAGCTCGCCGAGGAACTGCTGATCGTCATGCGGGTGTATTTCGAAAAGCCTCGCACGACCGTCGGCTGGAAAGGGCTGATCAACGACCCGCATCTCGACGGCAGTTTCAATATCAATCACGGCCTCCGCCTTGCCCGCGGCCTCCTCCTCGACCTTGCCAAGATGGGGATGCCCGTGGGCACCGAATTCCTCGACACCATCACCCCCCAGTTCATCGCCGACCTTGTTGCCTGGGGCGCGATCGGCGCGCGAACGACCGAAAGTCAGGTGCACCGCGAACTCGCCTCCGGGCTCTCAATGCCGGTCGGCTTTAAGAACGGCACAGGCGGCAGCATTCAGCTGGCGGTCGATGCTGTGCGCGCCGCCTCCCTGCCGCACCACTTCCTCTCGGTTACGAAGCAAGGGGTGGCGGCGATTGTCGCGACGCGCGGCAACGATGCGTGCCACATCATCCTGCGCGGCAGCACGCGCGGCCCCAATTACCATCGGGAAGATGTTGCAGCCGCGGTCGCCCTCCTCGAGCGGAGCGGGCTGCCGCCCCGGATCATGATCGACTGCTCCCACGGCAACAGCGGCAAAGACCCCTCGCGCCAGCCTGCCGTCGCCGCCGATGTTGCCGGCCAGATCGCCGAAGGCAATCGGGCGATCATTGGGGTGATGCTGGAGAGCCACCTCGTTGGCGGCCGCCAAGACGTCGACCTCGGAAAGCCGCTCGTCTACGGCCAGAGCATTACCGATGCCTGTCTCGGCTGGGGGGATACCGTGCCGGTGCTGAAAGACCTCGCGCGAGCGGTTCGGGCACGACGGGCTGCGCGGGCAACCATGGCGGAAGCGCTGGCTGCCGGCTGAGATCACGGCGTCAATGCGCCGGGCTCTGCACGGCCGACGCAAGACGAGACGCGAGAAAGAGCGGCGCCGCGCTCCCTAGCGGCGGCGCTCCTCGTCGACGGGCACTTCGACCGGGGTGGTGTCAGGGGTCTCCTGGGTTCGGCGGAGAAAGAGGGGAAGAAGCAGCGCTACCCCTGCTGCCAATACCCACACCCATGCTTGTTCGCCCATGTGCGCGCTCCCAACGGCTCTCGGGATCGACTGATTGGACAACCATACCACGGCGCGCTCATCTGGTCAAACGGCGGAAGTGCCGGCGCGCCGCTCGGCAAGCCCGAGCTTGAACACGGCGTCAGCCGTGTCGCGAAAGAGCAGCCGACGCGCATCGTCGCGGAACTGCTTCTGCGCGAGCTGCCGCGCGCTCGCCTCATAGGTCAGGATCGGCAGGTCGGCTCCCCACATGCACTTGCCCCGCCCCTGGAAGTTGATGAAGGTGTCCAGTTCCTGGCTCCACAGCCGCGGCGCAAACCCCGAAGCCGAGAGATAGACGTTGCGGTGCTTCCATGCCATCGCGATCAGTTCGCTTGTCCACGGCCACCCCGTATGGCCGCCGACGATCTTGAGCGTAGGGAAGTAGAGGGCGATGTCGTCCAGCAGGATCGGCCGGGCGTGAGCGCTCGGCATCGTCTGCGCGCAGTGGCAGACCTGGATCACGACGGGCACGTCGAGCTCGACGCACTTCGCATAGTAGGGATAGAGGTCGCGATGGTTAATCGGCATGTCGAAGCCGTAGACCAGGAGATGCGCGCCCTTGAAGCCAAGCTCGCGCACCGCCCATTCCAGTTCGCGCACCCCGGCCATCCGCTTGTAGGGATTGATCCCGTAGTAGCCATACAGCCGGTCGGGCGCTTGGCGGACGAGATCCGCGACCTCTTCCGGCCGGATATCGACAAGCTGCTCCCGCCGCTCGAACGACCAGATCTGATAGGCCGGAATGCCGGCCATCAGCACATTCGCCCTGTCCATCAGGGCGAGAAATTCCGGCACGCTCCAGCCCCGGACGTTCTCGTGGAGGTTGTAGCGGTCGATCTCCTCGGCAAGCTCGGGAGCATCGCGAAAGATTTTCTTCATCAAGGGCGGAGTGAACGGGCTGCACCAGATATCGACTGCGCCGCCTTCGTAAATCATCATGCTCTCCAGACATGCCTTGCCCTCTGTGCGCCGAGGGGGATGATATGTCGGCAAGACGGCAGTCTGCTCGTTTCACGGCGTGACGATGAGCGTCCCCCGCATCCCGCGCTCGGCGTGACCGGCGATCGTGCAGAAGATGTCGTAGCGCCGCGGTTCGAGGACGACGTCGACGAAGCCGGTCGCGCCGGGAGCGAGGTTCGGCGTTCGTGCCTCGACGGCGCCGCCTTGGATTTTCAAGTTGTGCACTTTCTGGCCGACATTGCGCAGGACGAAGCGGACGGTTCCTGCGCGCGCGGTGATCGTCGGAGGGTTGAAGGCGTAATCGAGCCCATCGATGAAGAACTCGACGCAGCTCGGCGGCAGGCAGGGGGTAGCGGGGGTCGGCGCGGCCTCCGGCCCCTGCTCCTCGATCGCGCACGCCGAGCCCAGCAGTAAGACGAAGACCAGCAGCGCGCGCAGTCGGTTCACGAAACGATCCCGTTGGATGGGCAGAACGCCAGCCCGGGCGGACGCTCGGAGCGCGCCGAAGGGGCTGTCAGAGAGAGGTCATTCCCAGTTGATGATCCAGACGCACAGACCGGCGAGGAGGATCGTGCTGACGATGAGCGCGGCCATCTGGGTCGGCAGCAGCCCCACGTCTTTGGCAGACCAGACGAGCATCGCCACCATACCGACGGCGAGCACGAACCACATCACGAGATTCGGATGCCGAGCGTAGAAGTTCCGCAAGAACTGCATGGGCGCCTCTCCCGCCGGGATAGTAGCAGAGCCGAGGCGGGACGGCGAGGCGACCGGCTTCCCGCTGAGCTATGCCCCCCGCACTCGGCGATAGGCGAGGCGAGCGAGCTGCTCAGCATCGTCGAGTTGGTCGTAACTCGCCAGGCTAAACTCAACCTCCCCTGGCCCATCATGCCAAATGTTTGATACATCACGCATTGCCGAAGGCCGAAGTTTCGGCACATCGACCCAGTTCAGATTGAGATACAACAAGAGTTTGGAATTCCTCGGCACTACTGTTAGGAAGGTTTCGAAGGTGCGTCCACTCGGTGTGGTCAAACCTTCGCCGACCACAGAGAAACGGACATATTGCTGAGTGTATACAATCTCCGTATTCTCTAGCCGATTCAATCGCAACACCAACTGCTCGTATATCTCTATGATGCGTGGTGACTTGCCCTTGAACAGCGTGTCCTTCGACCAGCCCCCTTCAGGCCGCTCCTCCCGCTTATTGACTATCTTCTCGTCAGAGGAACTACTACGCTCGATGTTGTCTTTTTGCTGAGAAATGATCAGGTACGGCAGAACGGTTCGAATTTGTTCTTCTGAAAGCTCCTCGCCAACCGATGATCGGACCGCTCGTACGAACGATCTAGTAGGCTCTCTCAGGAGACGCTGAATGCCCTCTCGAACGATCTCTACGGCAAAGACAAGCTCAGTATATCTCCTTAGATCGCCCGAGACGACTCGCTCCTTCGAAAGAAGCTCAAGTTGGCGTATCATCGCTTCACGAGACGACATATCGCCATATTGGCGGAGATCGATCTCCATCACAAGCTTGTTCGCCATCGAAACCGGTTCGTTGAGCTTGTAGATTTGATAGACAAGGCCATTCGTAAGCACAACCCAGAAAACACCCTTATTGGCCTGAGCGATGTACTGCGGCTGGACAAGCGACTGTTTGAGCGCCTTTACC
>JANWZD010000011.1 GCA_025054935.1 Dehalococcoidia bacterium
CTTGGGGGGAAGTAAGGTGCCTCCGCAGTTGGAACTGAGCGACTGGCAATGAGGAGGAGGGCGGGGGCTCTCTTGGCGGAGAGGGAGGCGAAAGGCGGGGTGACCTCGCGATGGCGGGAGAGGAAGGAGGCGCCTCTTGCGCGCCAGCACGAAATGAACGGCAGCGAGCGCGGCAGAGCGCAATGACGAGGCGGGAGGCGGCGCTTGGCTGGAGAGCGGGGGAGGAAGGGGCGCCGGGCGTGCCATGGCGGGGGAGGGGCGCCTTCCGGCGTTCGGCGTATCAAGGGCGAACGAAGGCGAAGGGGCGCGCAATGACGGCGCAGGCAGGACGCGCCCTCGGGCGGGAAGGGGCGGTCAGGGAGAGGAAAGGCGGTTCCGTCTTCGATAGCCCCGTCGCTGGAGGAGGATGTTGTGTGGCGCTGTCCGCTGGTCATCGTATCGAAAGCGCTGAAGCGGCGCGGGGGCGCAGCAAGCTGAACCGACGATGTCGTGGAGCGGGCAAATCCGCCCGGACGCGGACAAGCAGCGCGTCATGTCGCGAGGGGCTGAAGGAGGATGCTGCGGCGCAGACCGCCGCTCATGAGACTGGAGGGAGATGACCATGAACGCGCAAGAAGTGATCGGGTTGGCAGGCGTGCCGATCATCATCGGGCTGGTGCAGTTGATGAAGCCGTTTGTCACAGACTCGCGCTTCTACCCGTTGATCGCGCTCGGCGTGGCGCTGGCGCTCAACTTGGGGGCAGCGTTCTTGCTCGACGGTGATCCGCGGCAGGCGGCGTTTGCTGGCGTTGTCGCGGGGCTTGCCGCAGCCGGGCTGTACGACCACGGCAAGGCGCTCATCGCTCGCTGACGCGCATCCGAAAGAGCGCGAGGGGTGAGCCGGCGTAGCTCAGGCGCATGCGAGGGATGGTGCCCATGGTGCATTCCCCTATCCTCCAGCGTGACGTAGCTCAGGCGCATGCGAGGGATAGGTGTCTGCAGAGGTAGGGTGGAGGACACGACAGGGGGGAGGTGCGTGCAGGGACGGGATGCTTGCAGAAGGTAGCGTGGAGTGCCGGGAGATCGCCCGACCGCTCGGTTATACTGCCGGGCATGAGCCCTCGGCCGCGCTCGCTCGCCAGCCGATTGCGCCTCACCCAGCGCCGTAAGCGGACGATCCTCGGCGCTGTCGAGCCCCTGTTAAAGCTCGGCTGGGCGGGGTGGGGCGTTCTCTCGGGCGACCGGAGGCGCCGCTGCCGGCGAGAGGACCTCCCGCACGACGGCCTGAAAATCCTCGTCGTGCGGCTCGATACGATCGGCGATGTCCTGCTCTCCGAGCCTGCCCTGCGGGCGATCCGTGCGCGCTTTCCGCGAAGCGAGATCCATCTGATTACCAGCCCGGCCGGGGCGGCGGTTGTCGAAGGGACTGCCGCCGTGGACCGGATCATCGCGTTTCGCGCGCCTTGGCACGCTGCCTGGCGCGGGCAGCGCGTCGGCGTGCGCGACGTGCTGGCGACGGCGCAGATGATCCGAGCGCTGCGGGCGGAGCGCTACGACCTCGGGATCGAACTGCGCGCCGATTTCCGGGATATCGCCTTTCTTGCTGTTACCGGCGCCCGCGTCACGGTGGGCGATTCGTGGCGCGGCGGCGGCTGGCTGCTGACGGTGGACGCCCGCGCGCCGGTCGAGGCGCATCGCGTCGAGTTTGCGCTGGCGATCGCGGCAGCAGCGGGGGCCGACCCCACGCCGTCCCGTCCCCAGATCGTGCTCTCGGAGTCCGACCGCGCCGCCGCCGCGCGCGCCCTTGCGCCGCTCGCCGGCCGCCGCTTCGTCGCCTTCCATCTTGGCGCGGGGTTCGCAAGCAAATGTCTGCCGGTCGAACACTTCGCCAAAGTTGCGGGAAAACTGGGGCGCGAACGGGCGGTCGTCGTTATCGGAGGCGCCGACGAGCGGCCGCTGGTCGAGCAGTTTCGCCGCCTTGCGCCCGTGCCGGTGCTCGATCTCGTCGGGAGGCTGTCGCTGAAGGAGACGGCGGCGCTGCTCGAGCGGGCCGATCTTTTTGTCGGCAACGACTCAGGACCGATGCATCTGGCAGCGGCAGTCGGGCGGCCGATCGTCACCTTCTTCGGCCCGTCAGAGCCGCACAAATATCGGCCGTACGGCGTTGTCCAGCGGCTGCTCGAGATCGATCTGCCCTGCCGGCCATGCGACCACGTCCATTGCGTCCATGAGGAGTTTTTCTGCATGACCCGGATCGCCCCGAGCGAGATTGTCGAGGCGGCAGAGGAACTGCTTGCCGAGGCTGCCGATCGGTTTCCGCTACGATCCGGTCCATCAGTACGCTAGCATCCGGCGAGCACGCAAGTGGCGAGGACGACATGAATGGGTCGATGCGCGAGTTAATCGCGAGCGAGCTAGTCGCAAGCGCGGAGGCGAAGCGTTGGGTGGCAGCGCACTTGGCGGATGCGATCGCCCAAGCCGCGGAGGCGGCTATCACCGCGCTCCGCGCCGGTAAGACGCTGCTTTTTGCCGGCAATGGTGGCTCCGCCGCCGACTCGCAGCACCTCGCGGCCGAGTTTGTTGGCCGCTTCATCGACGACCGGCCTCCGCTGCGCGCGCTCGCGCTCACCGTCGACACCTCGGCGCTGACCGCAATCGGCAACGACTACGGCTATCAGCACGTGTTTCAGCGGCAAGTGGAGGCGCTCGGCCAGCCTGGCGACGTCCTCTTTCTGATCTCGACGAGCGGCAACAGCCCGAACCTGCTCTGCGCGGCCGAGGCGGCGCGCGCCCGCGGCATCACGACCGTCGGGCTGCTCGGCCGCGACGGCGGCAAGCTCGCGCCGCTTGTTGATATTCCGATTGTCGTGCGTCACGCCCACGGGCGGCGGGTGCAGGAATGTCACATCGCTATCGGCCACGCCATCTGCCTCGCCGTGGAAGCAGCGCTTTTTGGAGAAGCCCGACGCTATGGCGGACCCTGCGCCTCGCTACCATCCGATCGATTTGACCGCGGTTCGGACGCGCCCGCTCGCTGAGCGGCCGAACAAAGTGGACCGCCAGCAGTTTGCTCGGCCGGGCCGGCCGGGGCGCACCGTCGCCGACCTGATCGATGGACTGCCCTACCAGCTTGGCGCGGTCGAATTGCGCGCGGTCGTCGCTGCCGTGGTCCGCGCCTACCGCCTTGGCAAGCCGGTCATTTGGGGCATGGGCGGCCATGTCATCAAGACCGGCATCAGCCCGCTGATCATCGACCTGATGGAGCGCGGCATCGTCCGGGCGCTCGCGCTCAACGGCGGCGCCTCGATCCATGATGTGGAGATCGCGCTCATCGGCGGCACCTCGGAGGATGTCCAAGAGGGGCTGCGCGACGGCTCCTTCGGGATGTGGGAGGAGACGGGCCGCTTCTACAACCAAGCGGTGAATCAGCGCCGCGGCGGGCTTGGGAGGCGGCTGGGCGAAGCACTGGTCGCAAGCGGCGCCCCAAACTGCGACTTGTCGGTGCTGGCGCGCGCCTACGAGCTGGGCATTCCGGCGACGGTCCATCTCACCCTCGGCGCAGATATCGTCCATATGCATCCGGAAGCGGACGGCGCAGCCCTCGGCGCGGCGGCGTTCGAAGACTTCCGGCTGTTCTGCTCCGTCGTCGCCGACCTCGGCGGCGGCGGCGTCTACCTTAACGTGGGGTCGGCGGTGGTGCTGCCCGAGGTCTTCTTGAAGGCGCTCACGGTGGCGCGCAACCTCGGCCATCCGGTCGTCGACTTCACCACAGCAAACTTCGACATGATCCAGCAGTACCGGCCGCTCCAAAACGTTGTGCGGCGGCCGACTGAGGGCGTCGGGCGGGGGTATGCCCTGATCGGCCAGCATGAGGTGCTGCTGCCGCTCTTTTATCAAGCGATTATCGAGCAGGTGGGAGCGTGAGACGGGCGCTCTTTCTCGACCGAGACGGGACGCTGAATGTCGAGGTGAACTACCTCAGCCGTCCTGAGGACCTGGTGCTGATTGACGGCGCCGCGGAAGCGCTGGCGGAAGCGCGGCGGCAGGGCTGGGCAATGGTCGTGATCACGAATCAGGCGGGGGTCGGGCGCGGGTACTTCACGCTTGAGACGCTGGAACGGATCCATGCCAAGCTGACCGACGAACTGGCCCGCTACGAGGTCGCGCTCGACGGGATCTACGCCTGCATTCATCATCCGGATGACGGCTGCCGCTGCCGCAAGCCGGAGCCCGGCATGATCCTGACCGCGGCCGCCGACCTGAACATCGACCCGACGCAATCGTGGATGATCGGCGACCGCGCGAGCGACCTTGAAGCAGGCCGGCGCGCCGGCTGCCGGACGGCGCTCGTCCTGACGGGCTACGGCGCGGTCACAGCCGCCGAAGGCTACTATGCCGATCTGGTCGCGCCGGACTTGCCGGCGGTGGTGCGGTGCATTCTCGAGCGGGAGGCGCGATGACGGCGCTGGCGACGCTGGTCGACCGGTTCGTCGGCAGGCGGGTGCTTGTGGTCGGCGATGTGATGCTCGACGAGTATCTGCGCGGCACAGTGCGCCGGATCTCGCCCGAGGCGCCGGTGCCCGTGGTGGAGGTGCGCGAGCGCTTCTGTCTCGCCGGCGGCGCCGGGAATGTTGCGATGAACTTGCGGGCGCTGGGCGCCGAGGTGGTGATCGCGGGCATTGTCGGCGCGGATGAGTTCGGGCGCGAACTGCGCCGGCTGCTCGATGAGGCGGGGGTCGACTGCTCGGGAATTGTCACCTCAGCCGAGCGGCCAACGACGATCAAGACGCGCATCGTGGCCGGCGCGCAGCAGGTGGTGCGGGTCGACCGCGAAATCGAAGACGACCTCACCGGGGCTGACCTCGAGACGCTCGCCGCAGTGGCGGTGGCGCAGCTGCGATCTGTCGAAGCGGTGATCCTGCAGGACTATGACAAGGGCGTCTTTGCGCCGGCGCTGCTGCAGCGGGTCCTTGCGGCGGCGCGCGCCGCGGGCGTGCTCATCGCTGTCGACCCGAAGCGGCGACACTTTTTCGACTTCGTCGGCACGACATTGTTCAAGCCGAACGTGCGCGAGGCGGCCGAGGCGCTGGGCTGGCTGATCCGCAGCGAGCGCGAAGAGGATGCCGCCGGACGCGAACTGCTCCGCCGTCTCGCCTGCGAGCAGGTGCTGCTGACGCTCGGGGAGCGGGGCATGGCGCTCTATCTTGCTGATGGGTCGGCGGTGCGCGTGCCGGCACGCACTGCCCGCGAGGTGTTCGACGTGTCGGGCGCGGGCGATACCGTGATCAGCGCGGCAACACTGGCGCTCGCGGCGGGCGGCAGCGGAGTGGAAGCGGCGCAGCTTGCGGCAGTCGCTGCCGGGATCAAGGTCGGCAAGCTCGGCGCTGTGCCGGTTTACCGCGAAGAGGTGCTCCAAGCGCTGGCGGAGGGCGACTCGTGAAGTCGGCGTGGCGCCGCGCGCTGGTGCCGGTGGGGCTGGCGCTCATCGACCTCGTGTTGGTGAACCTTGCCTTCATGGCGGCGTATTGGCTGCGCTACACCCTTGAAATCGGCCGGCAGGTTCCTGAGGAGAGCTTCGTCAGTCTCGAAGAGTACTTCCCGCTCCAGGTCTTGCTTTCGGTTGTCCTGACGACCTCGTTCATCGCCTTTGGGCTCTACCGCAAGCCGATCCAGCGCGGCTTCGTCGATGAGGTTGCGCTGCTTCTCTCCTCGAGCAGCGTCGGGATGATGATCGTCCTCGCCTCGATCTTTCTCTTCCAGGCCTGGAACTGGTCACGCCTGCTGTTCATCTATGTCTGGGCGCTCACTTTGCTGTTCCTCAGTCTCTGGCGGCTGATCAAGCGGCGGCTCGTCGTCGCGCTCTATCACCGCGGGCGGGGCGTTCGGCGGGCGATCGTGGTCGGCAATACGCCGATCAGCCTGATGGTGATGCACCTGATGGCGACCGATGTCGGGCTCGGCTATAAGCTGCTCGGCTTTGTCTCCGACGGCGACCTCCAGTCGGTCGGTCGCTTTCCCTGCCTCGGCAGCCTCGATCAGCTCGGACAATTGATTGAGGACTACCGCATCGATGAAGTGGTCATCGCCGTGCCCTCGTCATCGCACCGGCAGATCTTCGAGATCGTTTCACGCTATCAGGAGAATGGCGTCGCGTTCAAAGTAGTGCCCGACCTCTATGAGCTGTCGCTGCGGCAGGTGAGCGTGGACGATCTTCGCGGCGTGCCGCTGATCGGACTGAAAGAGGCGAAGCTGTCGCCGACAAGCCAGTTTCTCAAGCGCACTCTCGATATCGTCGTCAGTTTGACGGTGCTTGTCGGGCTTGCGCCGCTCTGGCTGCTGCTTGCGCTGGCGATCAAGCTCGACTCGCCGGGCCCGGTGCTCTTCCGTCAGAAGCGCGTCGGTCGGGATGGCAAGGAGTTCGAAATCTTCAAGTTCCGCTCAATGCGGCAGGACGCCGAGCGTGAGCGCTCGACCCTGGAAGAGCTGAATGAAGCGGAGGGCCCGATCTTCAAAATCCGCGAGGATCCGCGCCGGACCCGCTCCGGCCGCTTCATGCGGCGCCTGTCGCTCGATGAAGTGCCGCAGTTCATCAATGTCCTGCGCGGTGAAATGAGCGTCGTCGGGCCGCGTCCGCTCATTCCCGAAGAAGTCGCGAAGCAGGACGACTGGCACCGCAAGCGGCTGCAAGTGCAGCCGGGGATGACGGGCCTCTGGCAAGTGAGCGGCCGCAGCGACCTGCCTTTCGATGAGATGGTGCTGCTCGACATCTACTACATCGAAAACTGGTCGCTCAGCCTAGACCTGAAGATCCTCATCCGCACTATCCCCGCCGTCTTGACTGGCCGCGGCGCCTACTGAGTCTGCTCGCCCCGACAACGAACGGCCCCTTGCGACGCGCGTGGGACGTCCCGCATCGCTCTGCGAGAGAGGGCCGACATCAGCAAGGCAGGGCGCTCCTCATCGAGCGGGGAGGTATTCCGCGCTGATCCGGCTTCTCTGCGGTGGGACGAGGGCGGGCATCGGTGCCCTGCTGAGGGGGCGCTGCTGGCCCCCCTGCATTCGCTGAGGCGGGGAGCGGCAACGATGCGCGAGAGCAGCCTGCGCGGCGGTCCGTCTCCTCCCCGGGGCGGTAGTGCTGCCCTCCGCGCCCGGCCGAACGCAGCGGCGCGAGCCGGCGCCGCTGCGCGCGTTGACTGGGCGCAAGCCGGCGTTGATAGGCCTGGCAATGCCGGCCGTCTTGAGGCCGGCGGGAGCGGCGAAACGAGGAGCGACCGCAAGCGGCGCGGACGCCACGTCGCGTTTCGCGGAGAGGGGCTTGCTTGCGCCTCGCAAGTGACCGGCCCTCTGCGCAGCACCGCAAGGCCGAGCTGCCGGCACGCTCGCTTCGGCGGCCGGCAGTCGCGATGATACCGTCGGCGATATTTCGGGCCGGACCCGGCGCTCCGCCGGGCGGGCGCCGGCGAGCGTGGCGCGCTCTCGCGCGGGGGCAGCGGACGCCGCGTAGGGCATGCCGCCACGAGCCCCTTCTGAGGGCGTCGCCGAGGCGGCTGCTCCGCACGGAGGATGGCGGGAGCGTCAGGCGGTCCGACGCGCGCAGGCCACGCCGCGATTGGATCTTTTCCTTGCGAGACGGGGCGCTACCTTTGGGCCGATGGCCGGCCGGAGGAGGAGGCGATGGCTGAGGCGCGGGTGATGATCCCCCACGTGTCCATTCCGTATGCCTACCGCTCGCTCGATTGGGACACCCTCGTGCGCGAATACCCCCCCGCGCCCGGCTTCTTCGCCACCACCTATCTCAGGTCGCCGGAAGAGATCCGCGCGCTTCAGGAAGCGCGCCTTCCCCGCGCCCTCGCCCACGCCTACGCGACGCCGTTCTACCGCAAGCGCTGGGACGCCGCCGGGATCGACCCGCGGACGATCCGCACCCTCGAGGACCTGCAGTCGATCCCGACCTACGTCGTCGACGACATCCGCCAGAGCATCGAGGCGCACCCGCCCTTCGGCGATTACCAAGGGCTGACCTTCGCCGACGCGGCGCGCGAGCCGCTGCGCATCTTCACCAGCGGCGGCACGACCGGCCGCCCGCGTCCGACGATCTACAGCCAGTGGGATCGCAATGTCGGCGCGATCTTGCGGGCGCGCGCCTTTTATCTGGCGGGCTTTCGTCCCGGCGACCCTGTCCAGAACACGATGCTCTATTCGACGCACAACGGCGCCTTCATCGTCGACGAGGCGCTCTACAACTGGTGCGGCTGCATCCCCGTTACCACGAGCGCCGGGATCGTGACACGCTCGCGCCGCCAGATCGAAATCATGCGCGACTGGGGTGTCCGCGGGCTCGTCAGCTTCCACGATTTCTTGATGCATCTTGCCGAGACCGCCAAGGAGATGGGGCTCGACCCCGCGAAGGACCTCCAGCTTCGCAACATCAGCACGATGGGCGGCAAGCCGCGCGACCTCGAAAAGGCGTGGGGCTGCAATGCCTCCGAAAGCTACGGGATGCACGAGGTCCAAGTGGTCGCTTCCGAATGCCCGGTCAAGGAAGGCATGCACCTCTGGCTGGACGCCTTTGTGGTGGAGATTGTCGACCTCGAGAGCGGCGCGCCCGTGCCGGACGGCGAGGTTGGGTCGATCGTTCTGACCGCGCTCTACAAAACCGGCGCGCCCGTGGTCCGCTATGACACGAAGGACACGGCGCGGCTGCTCTCGCGCGATCGCTGCGCCTGCGGCTCGAGCTTGCCGCGCATCTCCAGCATCCTCGGCCGCGCCGACACGATGGTCAAGCTGCGCGGCGTCAACATCTGGCCCGAGGCGTGCGGCGAGATCGCCCGGCGCGACCCGCGCGTCGCCGGCGAGTTCTTCTGCTACGTCGAGCGCCGCGGCACCCGCGACGAGATGGTGCTGCTCGTCGAGCGGAAAGCCGAGGTCGAAGACGAGGCTGCCCTGCAGCGCGACCTCGCTGCGCTGCTCCGCGCCGAGCTCGGCGTCGCCATCATTGTCGAGGTGCGTCCGCCCGGCGGCACCCAAGAGTTGACCCGCTTCGGGATCGAAGCGAAGCCGCGCCGCTTCGAGGACCGTCGTCCGAAGGCGTAAGCGGCGGCGCCGCTCCTCGCGCGTTCCTCTCCGCCTCTTCGCGAGGAGTGCGTCGAACTGGCGCAGAAGACACGGACCCGCGCTCGACCCGCTCCGCTCCGCCGATAACTGTGCTGCCCGACCGGCAGAGGCGGGGCAGCCAGAAGGGCGTCATTTCGCAGCGGCAGACACTCACGGTCCGTGTGCATGCACGCTGCCCCTGTTGCCTTCGGGACGCGCCTTCTCCCGGCAAGGAACGCGCTCATGCCGAGAATCGCAGTGCCGCCAGCGGGAGGCGTCAGATGAACGCAATAGCAAGGTGAAGGTCGCGCCCCTGCTGAGGAACGGGATTGCCGCGCCAGCCTGCGGCTGGCTCGCAATGACGGTGCTGGCGGCCGGCTCGCCGGCGAAGGGAGGTGATGAAATGGGTCGTGGCGGCAGGGTCGGGCGTTCATGGTCAGTCTTTCTAGTTGGTCATTGCGCAGTGGCGCTTGGTGCGCGCGTAGAGCTTCCCCGCGGCCGGCATTGGGCGGGGTGGCGCTTGGTGGGCGCGTAGAGCCTCCCCGCGGCCGGCATTGGGCAGTGGAGGCGACAGGCGAGCGCGTGTAGAGCCTCCCAACCGCCGTCATTGCGAGCGAGCGAAGCGAGCGGGCAATCTCGGCCGTCTTATTGCTGGGCGCAGCGGGTGAGGGCACGGTTGCTGCGATCCACGGCTCCGAGCGGCTCTTGTGACGTTGCAGAAGCATGCGAAGCAGTGACGCTTGGTGCGCGTGTAGAGCCTCCCAACCGCCGTCATTGCGAGCGAGCGAAGCGAGCGCGGCAATCCCGATCGTTTCGCCCCGAGGGGCACAGGGTCGCCGACGGAGAACGTGCGCGGGATGGTTCGCCTCGCGTTGAGGTGCCGGAGCGGTATGGGGCGGGGGGGATCGTCAGGGAGCGCTGTACCGCTTGCGCGGCTGAGGGAGTGGCGGCGATGACTTGCTGGCCGGGGCGGCTGGACCGGCGCGCTGCGGATGATCGCCCTGAGCGCGCTGACTGGCGCAGGGCGTCGTCTTCGTCGGCGCGGTCGTTATGGCCGTCGGCGTGGCTGGCTCGCAGCCGGCAGTAGCGCACCCCCTGGAAAAGCGTCACAATACACTTATGGCGCCCTGGGTAGGCAGCGCCGGCGCTGCGCTCGCACTCGGCATCCTCCTCGTCGCAAGCGGTCTGTTTGTCCTCTTCATTGCGCCGCGTCCGCCGCTCTGGATGCTGTTCGGTCTTGCGCTCGCGCTCGCGGGGTTTTTGATCGCCCGCCGCGCCGAGTCGCGGGCGGCGCGCCTTGCGGGCTTTCTGCTTCCGATCGCCGGGCTCGGGTTCGCTGGCCTGTCACTCGGCTGGCTGATAGGGCTGTATGACCTGCGAGTGTGGCGCGACTATCTGTTGCTCAATCCGGTCGGCTTTGCCCTCGCGGCGCTCGGCGTCCTTGGGGCGGCGGCATTCATCCGCGAGGGAGCGCAGCTCCTCCTCGACCGCCAGTGGCGCGCGGGAACGATCTCGCTCAGCATCGGCGTGCTCGGCTTGCTGCTGCTCGGCGGGGCGGTGGTAGGCGTACTGCTGCGCAGCGTGGCGCTGATGACGCTGCTGGTGGTGGGAGCCGCGATCGTGGCAGTGATCGTCACGAGTGCCGCGTCAATCTTTGTCCAGCCCAGCAGTGTCGCCGCTGCCGCGGGGCCGCGCCTCCCAGGCGAAGTGCCGCTGCCGAGCGGAGGAAGCGCCCGGTGGCGGCAAGGGGCATTGCCGACGCCTGCTGCTCCCTCCTCTTCCCACGCGGACCCGCTCGCCTCCGCGCTGCGTCGTCCCGACCACGTCACCGAGCTCGACCTCGCCGGCCGCGGGCTCACCGCTCTCTCCCCGGAGATCGGTCGGCTGCGCCATCTTCGGTCGCTTGACCTCGGCGAGAAACTGGGCCCCGACGACACTGTTCTCAGCAATCACCTGCGCAGCCTTCCCGCGACCGTTGGCGCCTTGCGCCAGCTCGAAACGCTCAACCTTGCCGCCAATGCCCTTGACTCGTTACCCGAGGAGTTCGCATGGCTGGAGCGCCTGAGGCGGCTCGATCTCAGCTTCAACCGCCTGCGCGAGCTTCCTCCCGCGCTGCGCTCCCTCCGCTCTCTCGAAACGCTCCGCCTCGAGCGCAACAGACTCGAGGCGCTCCCCCCATGGCTCGGCGAGCTGCGGGCGCTGCGCACGCTCGTGCTCGCCGACAATCGGATCGCGGCGCTGCCCGACACTATCGGCGCGCTTGGCGCGCTGCGCACGCTCGATCTCTCCCACAACCAGCTGACCGCGCTGCCAGAGACCCTCGGCGAACTCGAACACCTCGAAAGCCTCTCGCTTTACGCCAACCAAATTCGTGAGCTGCCGCGCTCCTTCGGTGCCCTCCGCGCGCTGCGGATGGTGGCCCTCGGCGGAAATCCGCTCGACCTCGAGCGTGTCCTCGCGCTCTTGGCGCAGCTGCCGGCACTCGAAACGCTTGATTTGCGGTCGGTCGGGGCGAGCGTGCTGCCAGCGACAATCGGGCGCTTCCCCGCTCTCCGGACGCTGATCCTTCGCGGCAACGCCCTCCAAACGCTTCCCGACACACTCGCCAATCTGACCACGCTCGAGGGCCTCGACCTTGCTCACAATCAGTTTCGGGAGGTGCCGGCGGTCACGCGCCGGCTGCCGCTGCGTCGGCTCGACCTTGACGGCAACCCGCTCGTCGTTCACTAAAGGTTTACCTGCGCTTTCCCGTCCGTTTACGGAAAAACTGCGCTCGTTAATCTGGTCGCGCCGATACTCCCGTTGGCCGACCCGCCAAGGAGCATTCGAATGTCTGCCGCACTGATCCGGTGCCGACTGCGGAGCGGCAGCGGCTGTTGCGTTTGCGGGGTGCACCCTTCCTTCCCCGCTGCTCGCCCGCGCATCAGCAGGCGCGGCTGCGGCTTCCTGCTGAAGGGGAGGACGCAATGGAGACCATGATGGAGCGGGTGCTCGATCGCCGGATTGCCGGCGCGGTCAATTTCCGCGATATCGGGGGCTATCCCGCACGGGGTGGACGCGTCCGCTGGGGACGGGTCTACCGCTCCGGGCTGATGCACGCGATCACGCGTGACGGCTTGGCCATCCTCGCGAATGAGCTTGGGGTGCGCACCGTCATCGACCTTCGGACCCCCGCTGAGCTGCAGGCAGGATTGCTCCCGCTCGCTGAGTATGGGATCCGGCACGTCCATGCTTCGCTGCTCGATGTCGCCGACGTGTCGGCGGCGATGCAGATCGAGCGGGTGATGGCGATGTTCGCGGGCACCTACGATTGGGCCGGCTCCTACCTCGCGATGGTGGAGTCGTCACCGGCGATGTTCCAGCGCGTGTTCGAGACGCTCGCGGAAGCTGGAACCTTGCCGGCGGTCGTGCAGTGCAGCGGCGGCCGCGACCGAACGGGCGTCACGATAGCGCTTCTGCTGGCAGTGCTCGGCGTCGCGCCGGAGACAATTGCGGCTGACTATGCCCTAACTGGCGATGCGCTTCTCCCCCATCTTCATCACTTCGCCAGTTTCGCTGCCGCTGCGGGGTATACCCTTGAGGACATGGCGCGGCTCGTGCGCACCACCCCCGACGCGATGCTCGCCTTCCTCGCCCGGATCGAGGAGCGCTACGGCTCAGCGGAAGGGGCGCTCCTCGCTGCCGGCGTCCGTCCTGCTACGATCGCGGCGCTGCGCGAGGCGCTGCTCGAGTAGCCCGCCGCGTTGGACCGTTCAAGCCGCGAGCGTCCTGCTGCCGGCTGCAGCGCGGGGGGCCGCGCTCCCCTCACTAGCATGCGCGCTCGCTGCGGCGAGCTGCGCCACGCTGGCGGGCAGCAGGAGGTTTGATGACAGTCTACGCCTATTCAGTCATCTTGCTCCGCGTCGCCGATGTCGCGCGGGAGGCGCGCTGGTATCGCGAGGCGTTCGGCCTTGCGCCGCGCCGCGAGGAGGAAGGGCGGCTAGTCACGTTTCGCGTCCCCGGCGGTCCGGATTTAGAGCTTGCTGCCGGGGGACGGCCCCTCCCGCTCGTCGCCGACCGGATCGAGGTGCCGTGCATCCCGATTTTCCATGTTGATGATGTCGCCGGCGTGCTCGCGGCGGCGGTCGCCGCAGGCGGCCGTCTTGTGAATGCGCCGTTCACGCTTGCCACCGGCTCCACGCTCGCCTACGTCGCCTCGCCGGAAGGCCATGTGATCGGGCTCTCCTCCCGCAACCAGAGCGCGGCGTCCTAAGGCGCTGCCGGGCAATGCGGCGCGGGCCGATGCCCGACCAGCGCGCTGCGGCCGCAGCGGTCGGCAGGAGCGTTGCTCCGCGCGCCGGCGCGGACGGGAGCCGCGCTTTCAAGGCCGTCTCAGCCGCCCGCCACGCACCGTCAGGAGAGAAGGGAGAAGCTGGCGGCGCGCGTCTCCGCCTTAGTCCGGCCGGCGCGCTGCCCGCGGGCATATGCCGGCCGCGGTCGTAGCGCGTCTTTGCTTCTCCTCGCGCTCGCGGCCGTGGTAGCATGGAGGTGCCATGCGCAGGGCAATGGTGCGTCCGCTCGGCCGACCTGCCTGTCGCTCGCTCCGGTCGCCGCTCGAGGGGCTCTGCGGCGGGAGGGAACGATGAGCATCTATGTGCTCACGGAGCGGCGCGTCGCCGCGGAGGACCTGCCGGCCTATCTCGACCTGATCCGCCAGACGCGGGAGCGATGGGTGGCAGGAGGCGGCCTGCTGTTCAATCGCTTAGCGATCTCGGTCGACGATCCCACCCACGTTCTCGGCATCACGCGCTGGCGCACTGCCGAAGCCTTCACGACCTCATTGCGCGAGACGCCGCCAGAACTGCTGGCGGCCTTCGCAGCGGTCGTCGAAAAGGGATATGGCGATTGGCAGTTCTACCGGCCGGTGCGGGAAATCGAAAACTTCGCCTTGCGTGCCCAGTTTCTTCTCGTCGAACTGCTGACAGTGCCGTCGGACGAGGTCGAGCGCTTCCTCGCCACGTGCCAGGCGGCGCAGGAACGCGCCATCCAGCTGCCCGGGATCGCGGCGTCGCGGCTCCTGCAGGCGGTGGACGATCGAACGCGCATCCTCGGCATTTGCGAACTGGCAGAGGAGGAGGCGGCCTCCCGCCGCCAGGCGCTGCTCGAGGAGGTATTCGGCGCGTTTCCGCACGTCGCAACCCGCTCCTTCAGCGGCCGGATCGGCGCGCAATGGGAGCTGCCGCCGATCTCGGCGCGTCCTCCGCTGTGAGCCTTTAGCCGCATCCGCGATCGTCCGAAACATCTCTCGAGAGACCGAGTGCGCGCCGGCGTGTCAGGGGGGTCCGGCGCGCTTCGCGGGAGCGGCGCTGGCCGTATCAGCAGGGTGCGGTCAGGGCACGGAGCGAGATGAAGACGATCGCGGTTCTCCTTCTCGTTACGCTCGGCGCTGGCTTCGCGAGCTTCGGCGTGACAGCCGTGCTCATCAGCGCGAGCGTCAAACCGGCGAGCGCGGACAGCGTTCCCGATCCTGCGGCGGTGCGGCCGGTTGCCGTCGCCGCGACCCCCGCCGCGCTGCCGACCAGCGCGGGAGGGCCAGCGGCTGGGCGGCTGCCTGCGGGCGCTGCAGTCTGGCGGCCGGAAGCGGAGGGCGTGCCGCGGCCGCTCTCGCCGCTCGAGGTGCCGGCGTACCTCGAGCGCACGGCGGTCATTCAGCTCGGCATCCGTGAAGGTCTGCTCGACCGGAAGCTCGTCATCGCCTACCGGGCTGAAAGCGGCACGCTCGTCGCTGAGCTGCGGCTGCGGCCCGACCCCCGCCAGCGGGAGTTTGCGCAAGTGCTCGTTCAGAGCCTAGTCTCAAGCGTCCAAGCGCTTGAGCTTCCGATCCGCGCTGTCCACGTGTCGGTCGCCGACGCGGCGGGCCGGCTGCGCCTCGTCGCGGAGGTCGGGGGGGAGACGGCGCGCGCTCGGCCGGCCCTCTCGTGGGAGCAGTCGGCGGCGGGCACCCGGGCGTTTCTCGCGTGGGCGGCCGCCGGGCACGGGGGGACGACCCCTGAGACGCGAGTGACGCTCTCGGGGGAGTGGGCGCAATGAGCCGTCGTCTTGTCACGCGCCGGCGCTTCCTCGCCGCGGCAGGGGGCGGGGTGCTCGGGAGCATCGCCGGGCAGCGGGCCGTGCCGGCTGCAGCGGCCGAGGACCGCGCGACCACGCCCGCCGAGGCGTTTCGCCTGCTGATTGAGGGCAACAACCGCTTTGTCGCCGGCCAGCCGACGGTCGCGGCGCGCGCATCGGCACACCGCGTGGACCTTGCCCGCGGCGCGCGGCCGTTCGCGGCGGTGCTCACCTGCGCCGACTCGCGCCTTGCGCCGGAGATCGTGTTCGACCAAGGGCTCGGCGCGCTCGTTGTCGTGCGGACGGCTGGCAACGTCGCTGACGCGGCGGCGGTCGGCTCGCTGGAATTTGCGGTCGAAACGTTCCACCTCCCGCTTATCATCGTCCTCGGCCACGAAGGGTGCGACGCCATCCAGTGGGCCATCGATATGCTGCGCGCGGGGACTGCCCCGCCCGGCCAGCTCGGCGCCGTTCTCGATGCTCTTCGTCCCGCAGTGCAGCTTGCTCGGCTGCGCGCGCAGCTGGCGGCGCTGCGGATCCCTCCCGACCCCGAAGGCGACCTTCTCGAAGAGACGATGCGGGCTCATGTCGGGATGGTCGTCGAGCGGCTCCGTCGCGCCGAGCCGGTGTTCGCGCCTCGTCTCCAGCGCGACCGGCTGCGCATTGTCGGCCTCCGTTACGCGCTGGCGACCGGCGGCGTTGAGATCGTCGCCTAAGCCGGCCGCCCACCCGCTGCATATTGACACTCGTCGATGAATTGGCTACGCTGCTTATCGACGCGTGTCGATGTAGTTGCACGACGCAAAGGAGGGGCGATGACGAAGGAAGACCAAGTGCGCGCGGCAGTCCGCGAGAAGTACGCCGCAGCGGCGCTCGCAGTGCTTGAGGCGGGGAGCGCGGCATGCTGCAGCAGCTCCTGCGGCGCTGAAGCAGGCACCGCGCTCTACCGGGCGGAGGATCTGCGCGATCTTCCCGCCGGGGCGGTGAACGCCTCGCTTGGCTGCGGCAACCCGACCGCTCTGATCGACCTCCGGCCGGGAGAGATTGTGCTCGACCTTGGCTCGGGCGGCGGGCTCGATGTCCTGCTGTCGGCGCGTCGGGTCGGCCCGACGGGCAAGGTGTACGGCGTTGACATGACCGAGGAGATGCTCGACCTGGCGCGGCGCAACGCGCGCGAGGCGGGCGCCGAGAATGTCGAGTTCCTGCGAGGAACGATCGAAGCGGTGCCGCTGCCGGACGCGAGCGTCGACGTCGTCATCTCGAATTGCGTGATCAACCTCTCGACGGACAAAGCGGCAGTCCTGCGCGAGGCGTTTCGGGTGCTTCGCCCGGGCGGCCGCTTCGCGGTGACCGACGTGGTGGTGCAGGGCCGCGCCTTCGGGCCGGCGACGGCCGAGGCGCTTGCGCTCTGGGCGGGCTGCATCGCCGGCGCTCTGCTCGAGGAGGAGTATCACCGCCTGCTGGCGGAGGCGGGCTTTGTCGACGTTGCGATCGAGGAGCTTGCCGAATATGGCAGAGGAAGCAGCCTTCAACTGGAGCCCGGGCAGCGCATCATCTCGGCCTTTGTTCGGGCGCGCAAGCCCCTTTGACATGGGCGCGGCGGCGTCCTATGCTGAGCAAGTGAAGGAGCGGTCGCGCCGCCGAGCCTCGTCCGTCCGCCGCGCGCCGCACTGCTCACCGGCTCCGCCGGTTGCTGTGCCGACGGCGCTGATGCGTCTGCTCAAGGTGCTTGCCGACGAGACGCGCCTGCAGCTGCTCGGCCAGATCGCGGCGGCCGGCGCGCCGATCTGCGTGTGCGATCTCACTGCCGGCGCGGCGGTCCATCAGCCGACTGTCTCCCATCACCTGCGGCTGCTGCGCGAGGCCGGGCTCGTTGATGCGGTCCGGCGTGGTCAGTGGGCGTATTACTTTTTGCGCCCGGATCTCCCGCCGCTCGCGCGCGCCGTCATCGACGAGCTCCGCGCCGCTCACTCGCTTGGCTGCGACGCTCCCGGCACGTAGCCGCCCTCGGTCAGCAGGCGCTCGACCGAGCGCGCGGAGACGCGATAGGCTGTCTTTTTCTCGTCAATCGGCTCACCGTCGAGCCGGCCGGACCAAATCATCCGCCGCAGGTTCTCGCGCGTCACCATCAGGCGCTGGGCGGCTTCTTCCTCGGTCAGGTAGTCGCTCATGGGTCGCTCCTGTCTCATGTGGCGAGTATCGCCCGCGCAGGGCTTGATAGGCCAAGGCGCCGAGCGCGGCGCCGAGCACCGGGCCAAGGACGTAGATCCAGCCGTCGCTCCACACCCCGCCCACGATCGCCGGGCCGAGCGAGCGGGCGGGGTTCATCGAGGCGCCCGAGACCGGACCGCCGAACAGCGCGGCGAGCGCCACGGTTCCCCCAATGGCGATCGCGGCTGCGTGGCCGACGGCGCGCGTGTCCGTCGCCACGGCCATGATGACAAACATCAAGAGAAACGTGAGCACCACCTCCAGCGCGAGCGACTGGACTGCTGGCCCGCGTGGGGTCGTCGCGCCGAGGCCGGCGATGTCGCCGAGGATCAGCCGAAGCAGCGTCGCCGCGAGCGTCGCGCCGGCGAGCTGAGCAAGCCAGTAGGCTGGGACGAGCCGGGGCGGGAAGTGCCGTGCGAGTGCGAAGGCGAGCGTCACCGCTGGATTGAGGTGCGCGCCCGACAGGTGGCCGGTCGCGTAGATCATCGCCATCACGATCAAGCCGAAGACGAGTGCCACGCCAAGGTGGGAGAGCGCGCCGCCGCTCGCAGCGTTCACCATGATCGCGCCGCAGCCGGCAAAGACGAGCAACGCCGTGCCGAGCAGCTCGGCGCCGCAGCGCCGCCAGTCGTCGCCCGTCATGCTCGAACCGGACGATTCACGTTCACAAAGAGGCTGACCCGCTGCCGGATCTCCTCGCGCACGCGCCGAAACGTCCGCAGCCGCTCTTCTTCCGTGAGGGCGGGGTCGGCGGGGTCATCGAAGCTCCAATGAATGCGCTTCGTATCACTCGGGAAGACCGGACAGCTCTCCTTGGCGCGGTCACAGACCGTGATGACGAAATCCCACGGCTCGTTGAGGAACTGGCTGAGATGTTTCGACTCTTGGCGCGAGACGTCGATCCCCGCTTCGCGCATCACGACGACGGTGAGAGGGTGCAGCCCTTTCGGCTCGGTGCCGGCAGAGTAGGCGGCAAAGTCGTCGCCGCCCAGCTCCCGCAGCCACGCCTCCGCCATTTGGCTGCGCGCAGAGTTGCCGGTGCAGAGAAAGAGAACCTTCTTTGGTGTGGGCATCGGCTGCCCCCTTTCCTAGGAGATGACGCTAGAATGTATCAAATCAGATTGATGGAGTGAGGATCAAGAGGGCATGACCCCAGCGGGCGCGCCGGCAGTGCTCAAGCTGCTGGCTGATGACCTGCGCTGGCGTATTGCCGGCGAACTGCGCTGGACAGACCGCACCGTCCGCGAGCTGGTGGAGCAGCTTGGCGTGCCTCAGAACCTCGTCTCGTACCATCTTGGGCTGCTGCGCGCCGGCGGGCTGGTGCGCGCCCATCGCTCGGATGCTGATGGCCGCGCGACCTACTATGCGCTTGACGCGGCGGCGCTGGATGCTGCGCTCGCTGGCCTCACGCGTCAACTGAGTGCGCCGCCCCCGCTGTCGAACGTCGCCTTTGTCTGCACGCACAATCAGGCGCGTTCCCAGATGGCCGAAGGATGGTTTCGCCATTTGGTCGGTGCCGCAGCGCGCGTGCGGAGCGCAGGTGTCGACCCCCGACCGCTGCACCCGCTTGCGATCCGCGTCATGGCTGAGGCGGGCATCGACATCAGCGGCCAGCGGTCGAACGGGCTGGATGCCCTGCTTGACGACCCGCCGGAGCTGGTTATCACTGTTTGCGACCGCGCTCGCGAAGCGTGTCCGCCAGCGCTCGGCGTCCGCCAGCTCCACTGGAGCATCCCCTCGCCTGTCGACGCGCCGGCCGAGGAGCGTCTCGCCGCCTTTCGCCGGGCGCGCGAGGAGATCCGCGAGCGAGTGGCCCGCCTCGTCGCGCTAGTATCCTGACGAGGGAGGTGCCAATGGGAACGCAGCGGCTGATCTGGCGCGATGGCGTCCGCTTTACCGGCATCGACTCTTGGGGGCACACGGTCGAGATCGGCGGCGACGAACAGGGAAGCGGCCTGAAGCCCTCTGACCTTGTGCCGCTGGCACTTGCCGCTTGCACTGCCTACGACGTCGTCACCATCTTGACCAAACAGCGGCAACAGTTGCGCGGCTTCGAGGCGCAGATCGAGACGACGCAGGACGACCAGCCGCCGTGGGCGTTCCGCCGCATCGCCGTTCACTTCACGCTCCGCGGCGCGGTCGACCCGAAGAAGGCCGCCAAGGCGATTGCCCTCGCCGAGCGCTCCTACTGCTCGGTCGCCGCTACCCTCCGCCCGACGGTCGAGCTCGCTTTCACCTTCGAGGTGACCGCCTAGCCTCCTGCTGATGCCTGCTCTTCCGGCGAGAAAAAGACGCTACGATTCGTGCGTTCAGCAAAGCGAGCGGCTAGCGGAGGAAAGCGGTGACCATCCTCATCATCGGCGCCGGGATCGGCGGGCTGAGCGCGGCGCTTGCCCTCCTGCAGCGCGGGATCGCTGCCGAGGTGTATGAGGAGGCGTCCGAACTCGGCGATGTCGGCGCCGGGCTGTCGATCCAGCCGAACGCGCGCCGCGTCCTCGCCAGTCTCGGCCTGATCGAGGACCTGGCCGACGATGTCGTCGCCGCTAACGGCGCCGCTCGCCGCGATTACTGGACCGGCGAGATCCTCAGTCTCAACCGCTACGAGCAGGCCGACTGGCGGACGAGCGAGAACGGCGTCTGGTTCGTGCACCGCGCTGACCTCCATCGCGCTCTCGTTACCGGCATCCGCCGGCTCGCGCCCGGAGCGATCCATCTCGATCACCAGCTGGTCGGGCTGACGCAGGATGACACCGGCGTGGAGGCGCACTTCGCGAACGGCCGGACGGTGCGCGGGACGGCGCTGGTCGGCGCGGACGGACTGCGCTCCGCAACTCGCGCTGCGCTCTTCGGCCCCGAGCGCCCGCGTTTCAGCGGCATTGTCGCTTGGCGCGGTCTCGTGCCGATGGAGCGCCTCCCGCCCGGCTTGATCTCGCCGGACAGCTGTCGCTGGATTGGGCCGACGACCCGCATCCTCTGTTATCCCGTGCGGCGCCGGACGCTCCTCAACTTTGTCGCTGCTGCCGCCAACCAGACGTGGCAGGTCGAAAGCTGGAAAGTCCATTCCGAGCTGAGCGAATTGCTCGCTGCTTTTGAGGGAGCCGACCCGACGATCCATGAGATCGTCAGCCAGACCCCTCCCGAACTGCTCTACAAGTGGGCGCTCTTCGACCGTGACCCGCTGCCGACTTGGACCGTCGGGCGGGTGACGTTGCTCGGCGACGCTGCGCACCCGATGCTGCCGTTCCTCGGCCAAGGCGCGGGGATCGCGATGGAAGATGCCATCGTCCTTGCCCGCTGCCTCGAAGCGGAGCAGGATGTTGCCGCCGCCCTTGCCCGCTACGAACGGGTCCGCAAGCCGCGCGCTACGACAGTCCAGCTCGAATCCCGAGCGAATGCCCAGGTTCCGTTCGACCGCGCCGATGAGACCAGCCTCTACGGCCGCATTTCGCAGCGCCAGCGCGCTGCACTCGAGGCGTACGATGCCACTACCGTCCCGATTTGAGCTGGCGGCGCCCCGGCCGGGACCTTAGCAGCCGCATGCCCATGCCGCGTCCAAGAAGGCGCGGCGCAGCCGGCGGGAAAGCGGCTGTGTCGCCTCGGTCAGGCGAGGCGGCGGACGCGAGGGACGAAGAGGAACATCAGCAGCCTGTGCCGGCTGAGGACAGCGTGTTCCGTGTCGCCGTTTGGGTGAACTGTGGCGCAAGCATGCCTCCCGGCCGCCGCGGCGCCAGCAGCGGTCTAGTCTGGCCGCGCAGCATTCGCCGACGCGGGGGAGCGGGGATCGCCCATCCGCTGCAAGCGTGGGGCTGCTGCCAGCGCACCATCCCTTCCTAGGAACCCCGTGAAAGCGACGTGCTGTTCTCGCTGGCGCTCTGGGTCTGCGCCGCTCGTCCGGCGAACCGCGGCCGCATCCCAGCACCTAGTATTCTTTGGCTGAACGAGCGTGGCGGCGCGATCTCCTCTTGGGGCCCGACCATGTCAGGCAGAGAGGCGAGCAAAGCCGCCCCGTTGCACGAGGAGTCCACATGCTGCCTCGCGATACCGTGATCTGCACTGTTGGCACCAGTCTCTTCTTCAATCTGCGGACAGCGCCTGAAGTGCCGCCCCGCATCCAGTCCGCTTTCCAAGGAACGGAGTGGGAACGTCTCGGGCAAGAACTTGCCAAGCTCGAGCCGCGCGATCGGCTTTGCGGCGCCGAGATCAACACTCTCGAGGAACTCCGCACCAAGTCGTGGATCAGCCTAGAGCGGATCATCTTCCTCGTCTCAGACACTGAAGAAGGCCGGGCGATGGGACGGGTTTTGACGGCGTACTTCAAGGCGCGGCGGGACATCGGCATCCGGGCTGACGCTCTCATTTATCGCGTAATCGAAGGGCTGCAGGATGAGCGTCCGCGCGAATTCAAGGCGCAAGGTCTCCGCAACCTCGTGCGGGAGATCGGCGCTCAAGTCCAGAAGTTCGGCCACGACCGCGTTGTTGTCGACGCCACAGGGGGCTACAAAGCGCAAATCGCGATCGCGGTCATCATGGGCCAAGTGCTCAACATTCCGGTCCTCTACAAGCATGAGCGGTTTTCGGAGATCATCGACTTTCCGCCGCTGCCGGTCGCATTCGACTACGACTTTCTCGGCAGTCAGGCTGACCTGCTGGTCGCGTTCGAACGTGGCGCGCTGCTGACGGCGACGGAGCTCGGCGAAGTCGATGAGAAGCTGCGCGTTCTTCTGAATGAGGTCGACATCGACGGTGAGACTGCGTTCGATCTCAGCCCAGTCGGCCAGATCTATCTCATGGGCTATCGGCTCCGCCTGCCGAAGCAGGCGCCGACCCTGACACCAGCCAGCAGCCGAACGCCGCCGTCGTTCGGCTCCCACCACTATCCGCGCGGCTTCGAGGACTTCGTCAAGAAGGTCTGGACAGAGAACGGCTGGATCCAGACAATCCATTCCTTGCCCTATGAGGGGCAGGCGCAAATTCGCAAGGGCATCAGCTTCCGCGTCCAGCAGGTCAACGGCGAGCCGGCGCTCGTTGGCTCGTTCAAGCCCGATGACTTTGGCGCTCGCTTCCGGGTTCGGCTGGAGAACGAACAGCCGGCGGTGCTCAGCGCGGCCGCTGTCGCTCTGAACGATCGCTACCAGCCCGCGCCGCGCTGAGCAGGCACGACAGCGGGCATCGGCGGAAGCGCGCGGCAAGAGGGCGATGGCTGGCAGGAAGGTCGCAAGCCTCGTGCCGTCCCGTTATCGCTCGCGTCAGCTGGGCATCTCTTCGCGGCCGGGCGGCTCGAGTTCACCGCCGAGGATCGTTTCGAGGGCGGAGCCGAGGTCGGCGCGCACTTCGGCCTCGTCGTCCTGCGAGGTGTCGATCTCGATCGGGCGGATGCGCTGCCCCCAGCGGTCGGTGAGCAGCCGGACCACCGGGCGGCTCGGATGCGCATCCTCGATGCGGACCACCACCCCCTTATGGCCGTGATAGGCGCCGCCGACAATGCGCACGGGCGTGCCGAGCGGGAACGACGGCACCAGGGCGAGCAGCGCCTCGACAATCTGGCGGTTGAGATGCGGACCGGCCCGCTCGCGCAGGATCGGCACCGCGAGCCGAAGGTCGAGCGCCGGCCGGTACGGCTGGTCGGAGATGAGCGCCACATAGACCGACGCGACCGCCACCACCTCTGCCGCAAGGTGGATCCGGGACGGATCGAAATGCGCCTCCGCCTCGCGGTAGATGCGGTTGGTGCCGCGCCGACCGTGCGGGTAGCCGAAGCCGCTCTGCTGCTCGTGATGCTGCAAGGCGACGGTCGCCGGCACGCCGTCGTCCAGTTCCCAGGCGCGCACGATCTCGGCTCCCCAAATGGGGTGTTGGCGCATCACCGCCCACTCTTCTTCGTTTAGCGGGCCGGGCTTGTTGAGGATCTCGACGGGAACGCGGGTCTTGCCGATATCATGGACGAGCGCGCCCAGCACCAGCGAGCGCGTTGCCGACAGGTCAAAGTACAGCTTGCGCGCGATCACCGCGGAGACGACGGCGACATCGACCGAATGATTGAAGGTGTGTTCGTGGTGGCGGCCGAGGGCGCCGAGCCGTTCAGCAACTTGGCCGCTCGCGACGTCCGCGATGATCGCCTCAACATCCTCATGCAGCCGCTCGATCAAGCGCTCTGCCTCGCTGAGGCGGCGCGGGTCGCCCGGGTTGGCGAGACGGCTGACCTGAAACAGCCGGTCGAGATGCTGGCGCGCAGTGCGGGTGACCCGCTCGGTGATGGGGCTAGGCCTGCTTTCGGCGACCGTGCTGATCCAGATCGAGCCGAGGCGGCGCGCCCGCACAATCTCGATCAGCCGCTCATCCAACCGGACCCCGCGCGCCAAGAGAACGCGGTTGTCGGCGCTCCGAATCGTTCGGCCGACGATCATGCCCGGTTGCAACTCGGATGTCGCAACCTCGCGCACAGGTCCCCCACCAGCCCACAGGGCTCTTTTGATCCTATCGACGCCTCCGGCGCATCGGCGCAGGCGCGATCGTCCTAGCCCATCTCGCGGAACCGCGCTGCCTTCTACGTCATGGGGTGGCGTTTGAAGAAGTCGATCACCCGCTCCGCCGTCTCCTGCGGCCGCTCCACGATGTGCAGGTGGCGGCAGTTCGGAATGATATGCAGCTCGGCGTTCGGGATCGTCTGGCTGGCGCGGCGCATCCCGAACCCGCTCGGGCCGGCATCGAGCGGCGTCATGTCGTCCTGTTCGCCGACTTGGAGGAGTGTCGGCGCTTTGATGCGCGGCAGGTACGGCTCGAGATCGGCTGCCAGCATCGCGCCGAACCCGGCAGCGAACTGCTCGGGGGTGTTGTCGAGCCAGTAGCGCGTGCACCACTCCAAGTCTTTCTTCCCCTCCTCCGACTCGAGATACGACCGAGTGAAGGCGTAGAGCGCGATCGCCTCGGCGAGTTCTTTCACCATCCCGGCAGAGAGCGCCAGCCGCTGGAAGATCCGCACTCGCATCCGGGCAGCCTCGTCGTAGCGCGTCATGAAGCAGCCGGCAACGAGCGAATGGGTCTTTTCAGGGTATTTGGCAGCGAAGATGACCCCGATCATCGCGCCGAACGAGGTGGAATGGATGTGCGCTTTCTCAAGGCCGAGGGCGTCCATCATCGCCGCCAAATCGTCCGCCCACCATTCGAGCGTGAACTTGACATCGGTCGGCTTCTCGCTGTTGTGGTAGCCGATCATGTCGTAGTCGTACACCTTGAAGTGCTGGCTGATGATCGGCGTCACCTTCATGAAGTTGTAGTGCCCGAGCGCCGCGCCGTGGACCTGAACAACCGGCTCGCCCTCGCCATGGATCTCGTACCAGTGCCGGTAGCCGTTGGCCATCACGTAGGGCATGGTTTCCTCCGAGGGGTAGGTCGAACGATTCTTCATGAGCAGAGGGCATGCCGTCAAAGCGGATGCCGTCTCCGTGCGCTGTCCGCCTTCCCGCGCAGACAGCGGGAGCCCCCGCGGGGGGAGCGGTATACTTGACTGGTTCGTCCGCTCAAGGGAGCGCCATGCCCGAGTTCAAGATCGTCTCTGAGTTCCGGCCGACCGGTGACCAGCCGCAGGCGATCGAGAAGCTTGTCGAAGGGCTCCAGCGCGGCTATCGCGCCCAGACGCTCCTTGGGGTCACCGGCTCAGGCAAGACGTTCACGATGGCGAGCGTCATCGAGCGGGTGCAGCGGCCGGCGCTCGTCCTCGCCCATAACAAAACGCTTGCCGCCCAGCTTTACAGCGAGTTCAAAGAATTCTTCCCCAACAACGCCGTCGAATATTTCGTCTCCTATTACGACTACTACCAGCCGGAAGCCTACGTTCCCCGCACGGATACCTACATCGAGAAAGACGCCTCAATCAACGACGAGATCGACAAGCTGCGCAATGCCGCAACGCGCTCACTGCTCACGCGGCGCGATGTCATCATTGTCGCCTCAGTCTCCTGCATCTATGGCCTTGGCGCGCCGGAGGAGTATTCCCAGTTTGTTGAACGCATCGCGGTCGGTGAGCGCCGCAAGCGCGAGAAGATCCTCCATCGCCTCGTCGACATGCAGTATGTGCGGAACGACTACAACTTCGCTCGCGGAACCTTTCGCGTCCGCGGCGATACGCTCGAGATCTTCCCGGCCTATGATGAAACGGTGCTTCGGATCGAGTTTTGGGGCGATGAGGTCGAGCGCATCGTCGAACTTGACCCCCTAACCGGCGAGATCCTGTCGCAGCGGAGCGCGATCGAGATTTTCCCGGCGAAGCACTTCGTCGCCACCGAAGATACGTTGAAGGCGGCGATCGCCTCGATCGAGGAGGAGCTGGCGGAGCGCGTTGCGGAGCTCGAACGCCAAGGCAAGCTGCTGGAAGCGGCGCGGCTTCGGCAGCGGACGACCTACGACCTCGAGATGCTGCGCGAAGCGGGCTACTGCAACGGCATCGAGAACTATGCGCGCCACCTTGCGCGCCGGCCGCCGGGCAGCACGCCCTCGTGCTTGCTCGACTACTTCCCGGACGACTTCATCATGTTCATCGACGAATCGCACATGACGCTGCCGCAGGTCCGGGGCATGTATCACGGCGACCGGTCGCGGAAAGAAGTGCTCGTCGAGTATGGCTTCCGCCTGCCCTCCGCGCTGGATAATCGCCCGCTCAACTTCGAGGAGTTCAATGCCCACATCAATCAAGTTATCTACGTCTCAGCGACGCCGTCCGCCTATGAGCTGGAGACCAGCGACCAAGTTGTCGAGCAGCTGATCCGGCCGACCGGCCTGCTCGACCCCACGATCGAGGTAAAACCGACCCGCGGCCAGATCGACGACTTGCTCAGCGAGATCCGCGCCCGTGTCCAGCGCAAGGAGCGCGCTCTCGTCACGACCCTCACCAAACGCATGGCGGAAGACCTCGCCGAGTATCTGCAGGAGATGGGGATCAAGACCCACTACCTCCACTCCGAGATCGAGACGCTCGAGCGGGTCGAGATCCTGCGCGACCTCCGGCTTGGCGTCTACGATGTCGTCGTCGGCATTAACCTCCTGCGCGAGGGGCTGGACCTCCCTGAGGTCAGCCTCGTCGCTATCCTCGACGCCGATAAGGAAGGCTACCTCCGTTCTGAGACTGCGCTCATTCAGACGATCGGCCGCGCCGCGCGCCATGTCGACGGTCACGTCATCATGTACGCCGATACGGTCACCGGGTCGATGCAGCGGGCGATCGACGAGACCTACCGCCGTCGGCGCATCCAGCTCGCGTACAACGAACAGCATGGAATCACGCCGCAAGGGATCCGCAAAGCCATCCGCGATCTCACCGAGCGTGTCCGCGCGGTCGCGGAGGAGCGGCCGCCCTATGGCGCTGCGAACTCGGCACAGCTCGCGAAAGACGACCTCGCGAAGCTGATCCGCGAACTTGAGAAGCAGATGAAAGAAGCGGCCAAGGCGCTCGAGTTCGAGCGCGCCGCGCTCCTGCGCGATCAGATCGCCGAACTGCGGGGACTGCTCGCTCAGAACGAGCTTGTGCCGGTCCGGTAAGCGAGCGGCGCGGACCGTCTCTCATTCAGTGTCCGCTGGGCCCAGACCCCGGGACGCGCATCGCGCGCGCTCGGCAAGCGCAGCGAAGAGGAGCGCTTTGCGGAAGAACAGTCAGCTGCCCAGCAGCTTGCGGGCAATCTCTTCTGCCGAGGGGTGATACTGCCCCGCCGCGATCTTCGCTTTCAGCTGGGCGACGAGGTCTTCGCGAACCTCTGGCGCTTCCTGCGCTGCCCGCTGGTAGGCGCGCAGCTCTTGGGCGGCGCTCGAGAGGGAGATGCCGTCCGCCGGCGTAGTGAGGGCGGGCGCAGCGGGAACAGCGTTGCTGTCAGGAGCGGTCGTCGGCGGAACGCTCACCCGCTCCGTGCTGTTCAGCTCGATCCGCATCATTGCCTCCATTTGGGGGAGCCCGATTGTGGCTGCGCCCCCCACCACACTATCCTATCGGATCGAACGGCGATTTTCCGTAGGGTCTGCCGCTTCCGTTTTGTGCTGGCTTCCCGTCCCGGGACTCTGGGCGAGGATGGCCCGATAGACCTCTTGCCGGCGCGCGCCGCTGGCGGCCGCGAGCGCGGCCGCGAGGCGAGCGGGCGGGATTCCGGCGGCGAGGCCGGCGGCGATCTGGTCGTCCAGCGGTATGTCGGGCGCTGCCGAGGACGCCCCGGCGAGGACGAGGACGAATTCGCCGCGCGGGGCGGTGAAATGCGCCAGCGCCCCCGCGACATCGCCCCGGTAGATCTCTTCGTGGAGCTTGGTCAGCTCACGGCAGACCGCAATCGGCCGATTTCCCAGCTCAGCCAAGAGGTCGGTCAGACTGTCGCGCAGGCGGTGCGGCGCTTCAAGGAGGACGATCGTCCGGCGTTCGCGCGCGAGCGCCCGAAGCGCCTGCCGGCGCTCCCCGGCTTTCCGCGGCAGGAACCCTTCGTAGACAAACCGGTCGCTGGGCAGGCCGGAGACGGCGAGCGCGGCGATCGGGGCCGATGGTCCCGGGATCGGCACCACGGGAATGCCGGCGGCCGCGGCCGCCGCCACCAGTTCATATCCGGGGTCGTTGATCGCCGGCATGCCGGCCTCGCTGATCAGCGCGAGATCGCCTTCACGGAGCTTGGCGAGCAGCGCCGGCAGCTTGCTCCGCTTGTTGACATCGTGGTAGCTCGTCACCGGCGTCGGAATGCCGTAGTGCTGCAGCAGCACCCGCGCGCGGCGCGTATCTTCGGCGGCGATCAGCGGCACCTCGCGCAGGATCCGCAGCGCCCGCAGCGTGATGTCCTCGAGATTGCCGATCGGGGTCGCGACGAGATAGAGGGTCATATCCCGAGGGTATCACGCTGCTCTCAGCGCAGCATCCGCCTCGCGTCAGGTGCGCCCTGCCAGCCGCGGTTGCCCTCTCAGCGAGGCGCGCCTACGCTCGCGCTGGAGACGGGCGATGCCGCGACAGACAAGCGTCCCGGTCATTGACTCGGGCTCGCCCATCGGCCTCGGCCCGGCGGTGTGGGAGCGCTCCCTCGACCTCGCATTTCGCTCCCACTCCGGGCGCCTGCGCTTGCCCAAGCTCGACCGCGCCGACCTGACCGAGAGGCAGCAATGCCAGGCGCTGAGCGACGACGCGCTCGGACACTGCTCTCAACCGGAAGCCGGCTGCCTCCGCCGAACTGCGCTGACTGGCCCTCGCCTTCGCCGCCGATCTGCTGGCAGCAGCCCCCTCGCGCAGCAGACAATTGACAAAAAGGAGCGCAGCCATTCCCCGAACGCATCCTGCCGCGCAGAGCAGCTTCTTGCCGCCGGAGCCGCCCGCCGCCCTCGCTCCGGAGGAGGAGCCGAGCGCGCCGCTCGCTGCCCGGATGCGGCCGCGGACGCTCGAGGAATTCGAGGGCCAGCAGGCGCTTGTCGGCGCGGGCGCCGTGCTCCGCCGCGCCATCGAGGCAGACCGCTTGCCCTCGCTCATTCTCTGGGGCCCGCCAGGCAGCGGCAAGACCACGCTGGCCCGCATTATCGCCACGATGAGCCGCGCCGCCTTCGTCCCGCTGTCGGCTGTCACCGCTGGGGTTGCGGACCTGCGCGCTGCCGTTGCTGACGCGCGCGCGCGCCGCCGCCACGGTCAGCGCACGATGCTGTTCATCGACGAGATCCACCGCTTCAACAAGGCGCAGCAGGACGCCATCTTGCCGCATGTCGAGAGCGGGCTGATCTGCCTTGTCGGCGCCACGACTGAAAATCCGGCTTTTGAAGTGAATGCCGCGCTCCTCTCGCGCTGCCGCGTCTTTCGCTTGGAAGCGCTCGACGACGCCGCAATCGGGCGGATCATCGACCGGGCACTGGCCGACCGCGAGCGCGGGCTCGGCGCAGAGCCGACCGAGCTCGCGCCCGAGGCGCGGCGCTTCCTCATCGCCCAAGCGAGCGGCGATGCTCGGATTGCGCTGACGGCGCTCGAACTCGCTGTCGCGGCCACCCCGCCCGATGCGGATGGCGTCCGCCGTGTCACGCTCGCCGCCATGGAAGGGGCGCTCCAGCACCGGGCGCTCCGCCACGACAAGCAGGGCGACCAGCACTACGACCTCATCTCGGCCCTGATCAAGAGCGTCCGCGCCTCTGACCCTGACGCGGCGGTCTATTGGCTTGCGCGGCTGCTGGAGGCGGGAGAAGACCCGATGTTCATCGCACGGCGACTGGTTATCCTCGCCGCCGAGGACGTCGGCCTTGCCGACCCTCAGGCACTGCCGCTCGCCGTCGCGGCGCAACAGGCGGCGCATTTCGTCGGAATGCCCGAAGGCTATCTGCCGCTCACGGAGGCGGTGCTCTATCTCGCCTCGGCACCGAAGAGCAATTCGACCATCCGCGCCTATAGCGCCGCGCGTGCCGACGTGCTCGCCACGCTCGACCAGCCAGTGCCGCTCCATCTGCGCAACGCGCCGACCGCCCTCGCCCGGGCGTTCGGCCACGGGGAAGGCTACCGCTACGCCCACGACGAGGCTGCGCCAAATCCGAATGACCCGGCGCGTCCGCCCGACGCGCTGCTCCAAGGCAACCTGCCGGAAGGGCTTGCCGGACGCCGCTACTTCGAGCCGAGCGCGATCGGCGCCGAAGAGAGCATCCGCCGCTGGCTCGAGCGCCGCCGTTCCGGAGCGTGACTCCGGCCCCCAACGAGCAGGCTTGCTAGTCCCATGATCATCGTCATATGATGATGATCATGGGATGATGAGCAGCGGGAGGCGCGGATGGAGGCAGTCATTCTCGAAGCGGTGCGCACGCCGCGGGCGCGAGCGAAGCCGGGCAGCGGCGCGCTTGCCGGCGTCCACCCCCAAGTTTTGCTCGCCCAGGTGCTGAACGCGGCAGTTGAGCGCGCGGGCGTAGCGGCAGAAGAGGTCGACGACGTCATCGTCGGCTGCGTCACGCAAGCGGGGGAGCAAGGCGCGAACATCGCCCGCCTTGCCGTTCTTACCGCGGGCTGGCCGGTTGCAGTGACGGGCACGACCGTGGCGCGCGCCTGCGGCTCTGGCCTCCAAGCGGTCAACTTCGCGGCAACGGCTGTTGCTGCTGGGACGGCCGACCTCATTGTCGCTGGCGGCGTGGAGAGCATGTCGCGCGCGCCGATGCGCTCCGATGGAGCCTGGCAGGATGGCCACAATGCGTTGCTGCGCGCCCGCTTTCACTTTATCCCCCAAGGCATCAGCGCCGACCTGATCGCCACGCTCGAGGGCATCGAGCGCGACGAACTGGACCGGTTCGCTCTGCGCTCTCAGCAGCGGGCGGCCGCTGCGATCGCGGAGGGCCGCTTTCGGCGCAGTCTCATCCCCGTGCGCGACCCTGCAACGGGCGCCGTGATCCTCGCCGCGGATAATCACCCGCGGCCCGAAACCACGCTGGCGGCGCTTGCCGCCTTGCCCCCCGCCTTCGCGGCGATGGGGAAGGAATCGCTGACGCCGGATGGCCCGACGTTCGACGAAATCGCGCTCCGGGCGTATCCCCACGCCCATCCGCTCCGGCATGTCCACACCGCCGGCAACTCCTCGGGCATCGTCGATGGCGCGGCGGCGGTCGTTGTCGCCAGCCCCGCCTACGCCCGCGCCCGCGGCCTGCGACCACGGGCGCGCATCCGGGCGATGGCGACCCTCGGCGCTGACCCGATCACGATGCTGACCGCCCCGGCGGACACCTGTCGACGCGCGCTCGTCAAAGCCGGGATGACAGCGCGCGACATCGACCTGTGGGAGATCAACGAGGCGTTTGCGGTGGTGCCGATCCAGACGATGCGCCGCCTCGAGATCGACCCGGAGCGGGTGAATGTCAACGGCGGCGCGATCGCGCTGGGGCATCCGCTCGGCGCGACGGGCGCTATCCTAGTCGGCACGGCGCTTGATGAACTCGAGCGGCAAGGACTGGCGACTGCCTGTATCACGCTCTGTACAGCAGGCGGCATGGGCATCGCCACCATCATCGAGCGGGTCTAGCAAATGTCGAAGAAGCAGGCGCAGAAGGCGATGACCCGCCGCCGGATCCTCGAGCAGACAGCGCGCGCAATCCGGGCGACGGGGATCGAGCGGGTCGGCATCAGCGCGCTGATGGGCGCGCTCGGTCTGACCCACGGCGGCTTCTACGCCCACTTTCCGAGCAAGGACGCGCTCGCTGCCGAGGCGCTCGCCGCCGCGCTTGCGGAGCAGTGCGACCGGCTGCTCGCGGCGGGCGAGGACGGGCCGGCGGCGATGGTTGACGCCTACTTGTCGCCCGCGCACCGCGACCATCCCGAAGACGGCTGCCCGCTCCCCGCTGTTGCGGCCGAGGTCGCGCGCGGCTCTCCGGCCGTCCGCCGCGCCTTCACGGCTGCGTTCGCCAACACGGTCGCCCGCCTCGCAACGCGCCTGCCGGGCGACCGCGCGGCGGCGCGGGAGGACGCCGCGCTTGCGCTGATTGCGGGGATGTGCGGCGCGCTGCTGCTCTCGCGGGCAGTAGACGACCCGCGGCTTGCCGACCGCATCCTGCTGGCGGCGCGCGCGGCGTGGCAGCGCCTCCTCGATCAGGCGGCAGGCGCCCCGGCGGCGCGAGCAGACCCAGCCGAGGCCGAGAAGAGCGAAACGCCGAGGCCGCAGCCGGGCGAGAGGGCGCCGCTGCCTTGACGCTCTCCCTGGCCGATGGTACAGTTGAAACAAAGATTAGCACTCTCAGCGCTCGAGTGCTAAGCAGTTCGGACCTCGATGCTGAGCGAACGGCAAGCCGCCCTGCTGAAAATCATCGTCGGGGAGTACGTCGCCTCCGCTGCGCCAGTCGGGTCGTCGTCGTTGGTCAAGAAGTATCGATTGCCGGTCAGTTCGGCGACGGTGCGCAACGAGATGGCGGAGCTCGAGGAGAACGGGTTTGTCACTCATCCGCATACGTCGGCGGGGCGGGTGCCTTCGGACCGCGGCTACCGCTACTACGTTGAGTCGCTGCCCGAGCCCTTGCCGCTCCCCGAGCCGATCCGGCGGGCGATCCGGCGGGAGTTTCGCCAGGCAGAGCTGGACGTCGAAGAATGGAGCCGGCTTGCGGCGACAGTGCTGGCGCGGCTGGTCCAGAACGCGGCGCTTGTCACGGCGCCGAAGGCGTCGGACGTTCGCCTGCGCCATCTCGAATTAGTCGAGCTGCACGCCACGCTCGCGATGCTGATCCTCGTGCTGCGCGAAGCACGGGTGAAGCCTCAGATGGTCACCCTCGCTCGGCCGACCGATCAGGAAGAGCTGCATGCAGTGAGCGCGCGGCTGAACCAGCTCCTTGCGGGAGCGGGACCGAAAGAGATCGATCGCGTCGGCCGCGAAGCGCCGCTCTCGCCGCTCGAGCAGCAGATCCTCGCGGCGACCAAGCGCAGCCTCGAGGCGCTCGCCAGTGCGGCGGCGGGAGAGGTGACCTTGGCAGGCTTGGCGGATGTCCTCAGCCAGCCGGAATTCAGCGAGGGGCGCCGGGCTCAGCAGATTGTCGAGGTGCTGAATCACCCTGAAGCCTTAGTGGCGGTGCTTGCCGACCTTGTGCGTGACGCGCAATTTCAGGTGATTATCGGGACTGAGAACCCTGAGGAATCGCTGCGCGACTACTCCTTCGTCATCGCCCAATATGGCGTTCCCGGCGAGATGTCGGGATTGATCGGGGTGATGGGTCCGACGCGTATGCCGTACGAGCGCACTATTCCAACCGTCCAATATGTGGCATCCTTGATGACTGAACTGGTGCGGGAGGTCAGCGGCGTGGGGTCGGCCCGCCGCGCTCCTGCGGGAGAGTGACATGACCCAGGAATCCGAGGCGCGTCCCGCAACCGATACCGCGGCGGCCCTCGAAGAAGCGCTCAAGACGGAGCGCGACAAAGCAGATAGCTACTTGAATAACTGGCGGCGTGCTGAAGCGGATCTCCAGAACTACAAGCGGCGCACGGACCAAGAGAAGGGAGAGCTGATCCGGTACGGGAGCGCTCCTCTCATCAAAGAGCTCCTCGGCGTTCTCGATGATCTTGAGCGCGCGCTCGCCAGCGCCGGCGACCAAGACAGCCCGATCGTTCAGGGGGTCGAGCTGACGCGCCGCAACTTTGTCGCTGCGCTCGAGCGCTACGGCGTGAGCGAAATCCCGGCGCTCGGGGAGACGTTCGACCCGAACCTGCACGAGGCCGTGATGCAGGCGCCCGGCGCCGAAAATAAGGTCATCACGGTGATCAAGAAAGGCTATCGCCTGCACGACCGGATCTTGCGTCCGGCGATGGTGGCTGTCGGGACGGGCGAGCCCGCAGCAGCCGAGCAGCCCGCCGCGCCGGCCACTGATGCCGATCACCCTGCTACGCTAGCCACCAACGAAGAGGCGAACTAGGTCGCACGCCGCTCCCCGGTCTGCTGCGCAGTTGGCGCGGCTGCCTCGGGAGGAAGGCGGTCACCCCACGAGGTGGGTGGTGCGGACGTCGACCACCGCCGCCTGCCCGCCGCGGACAGCGGCGACGGCGCGCTCGAGCGCCGGCTTGAGGTCCTCGATCCGGTCGACTGTCTCGCCGTGAGCGCGGCAAGCGCGAGCCAGCGCCGCGTAGTCGGGCGGCGGATCGATGAGAATACCGGGCCAGCTGCCCGTTCGCTCGGCGTAGCTCTCCGGATAGCCGATGCGCAGCGCGTTGCGGGTGGCGGCGTGCTGGCGGTTGTTGTTGATCACGGTCAGGAAGGGGGTCTTCTGCACGTCGGCGGCCCAGAGCGAGGCGGTCGGGCAGCCATAAACGAACGTGCCGTCGCCGACGACGGCGACAACCTCGCGTCTCGGGTCGGCGAGCTTGACGCCGAGCGCGGCGCCGAGCGCCCAGCCGAGCGATGACCCGCCGCTCTTGAACAGCGTTCCGGGAAGCGTCCGCGGCACGAGGCGCGTCAGCCACGGCGAGGCCCCCACCGACTCGTCGAGCACGGTCCAGCGGTCGTCGATCACCTCGGCGAGGGTGGCGAAGAGCGCGAGGGGAGAGATCGGCGCGCGGGTCAGCTGCTCCTGCGCCAGAGCCCGGTAGCGGCGGTGGCGCGCCGCGTTGGCGGCTTCTACTGCTGCCCGCCGCGCGGCGATCGCTTCTTCACGGCCCCGGAGCCGGTCGCGCACCGCCGCCGTCAGCGCGTCGAGGGCGAGCAGCGGGTCGGCGGAGATGGCGATGTCCACCGGAAAGCCGAGAAGCGGCACTGACGGATTGATTGGGTCGAGCCCCAGCGTGATGTGCTTCCCGTCGGCGGGCGGCTGTGCTCGGGCGGGGATATAGGGCACCTCGATATCGACGCTCAGGAGAACATCCGCGTCGGCGACAAAAGGCGTGGCGTCGCCGCTGTCGGCCCAGAGCGGGTGGGTCGTTGGGAAGCAGAGCCGCTGACCATCGGTGACGACCGGCGCGCCGAGCGTCTCGGCCAGCGCTACAAGCGCCGGGACTGTCGCCGGGTTGCTGCCTGCCATCCCTGCGACGATCAGCGGCGAGGTCGCAGCGGCGAGCAGGCCGGCAGCGCGGTCGATCAGCTCAGGGCGCGGTGCGGGACCAGCAACGGGGGCGAACCGCTCCGGCGGCGTGATTGCGTGGGGCGCAGGGTCGAGCAGCGCCTCGAGCGGCAGCACGAGGTAGACGGGGCCTGCCGGCGCGCTCGCTGCCACTTGGAGCGCGCGCTGCACCACCTCGCCGGCTTGCCGGCTGCTTCGGAGTTCGTAGTCCCACTTGGTGTAGTTGCGGACAATCCCGTGCTGGTCCAGCTGCTCTTGAATCCAGTGAATATGGGACTTCCGCGCTTTGCGGAACTCCCCGCCGCCGTCGATCGCGGACGGGGCGCGGCCGGCGCAGATCAGCATCCCGATCCGGCTGCGCTGAGCATTATGGAGCGCGCCGCCGAGCTGCTGCGTGCCGACATCGACATGAACGAGGACGGCTTGGGGCCGCTGGCTGATCATGAAGTGCCCATGGGCGGCTGCCCCGGCGACCATCTCATCGAGGCAGAGAACGACGCGGGGCGCGGGCAGCCCGAGGGCATGGCGCTTCGCGATCGCCTCTTGTACCGGGAAGGTGTCGGTCCCGCTGTTGATGAACACGGTCTCAACGCCAGCGGCAACGAGCTGCGCCACCACGGCGTCGGCGCCGTCCATCGCTATCTCCGCCGGCAGCACCGTTGTCCGCGCGGGATCGTACAACGTCATCTTCATCCTCCTTCGTTTCGTGCTCGGACCGGCGCGCCAGTTGCGGTGACGAGCGTATGAGAGCGCTCGCGGCCGCGCCGGAGCGCGGGAACGCGGCGGCGCGCCTGCTCGGAACCTCGAGCGGGGCTTCGCCGCTGCGCCCTCCCGCCGCGCCTCCTGCCCCAACCGCTCGCGCGCGCGGGGTATCGTGACGCAGTTCCGATGGGGCGGCGCATGCTGCGCTCTCGAACGCTCGCGCGGATAGGAGCGCGCCCGCTCGGCAGTAGAACGCTGCTTCGAGCCTGCGACGGAAAGGCGCGCGGCGCGGTGCGCAGCCGCTCGTCGGCAGGCGCTGCGAGGCGGGTCGGGGCATCGCGTGCTGCGCCTTAGCGGCCGAACACCTCGAGGAGGAGGCGGTAGCCGGCGTCGGCGTTCGCGCCGCGCCATTCGGCGGTATTGACACTCGCTTCGTCCATCACGTCGCTATAGGAGGCGACGACCTGCCGACAGTAGTCGCCGTCGCCGCAGACGGCGAACAGCTCGACCACCTCATCCGTGATCGCGTTCAGAAAGTCTTCCCGCGTTCCCTGCGTTGCTGCCCAGTCGAGACGCTCGCGCTGCTCCTCGAGGCCATACCAGCTGAGGAGCGCCCGGTTATAGGGAAGGCTCAGATTGTACGTGAGCGCGTGCCGCGCTTTCTCGATCGCCCGTTCGCGGTCGCTGTCGATCGAAAGGAGAAACCCGCCGCCGATCCGCACCTCATCCTCCGCCCGCCCGGCACGGCGCGCTGCCTCCCGGATGCGTGGCGCCGCTTCTTCCCGAAGATAGCGACCGCCATGCATGTTGTTCAGAAGGACCCGGTCGGCGATGGTAGCGGCGAGTGTGAGCATCTGGGGACCGTTTGCGGCAAGGTCGATGCCCAGCCGCTTGGTCGGCGGCGTGCGGAAGAGGGCGAAGTTCTTGAAGCGGTAGTAGCGGCCTTCATACGAGACGGGATGACCGGGCACGCCAGTCCAAGCGGTCCGGATCGCCGTGACATACTCCTTGAAGCGGCCGACGACCTTGTCGTAGGGCACATCGTGCCACTCTTCGCTGCGCTGTTTTGGTCCTGGACCGAGGCCGAGCCGAAAGCGGCCGTTGGACAGTTCGTCCATAGTAGCGGCGGCAAAGACGGTCTGCACCGGCGTCCGGCCCCAGAGAGCGACGCCGGTGCGGATGGTGACCCGCTCGGTCGCGGTGGCGATCGCGGCACAGGTGACAAAGGAGTCGAAGGTGGAGTCGCCCGCGCCGACAATGGCGAAGCCGGCGTGCTCGAACTCTTTGGCCAGCCGCATGATATCGTGCGGCGAATTGCCGACCCCGCTCAGGCCGACGGCGAGGTTCTTGAGCAGATCGCGCGCCATTCACACTCCTTCTACTTCGTGCGGCGGGATGTAGTCGCTCCGGCCGGCAATATGCATCGCTTGGATGCCCTCGTCCCACGTCATCAGCGGCGTGGTCTTGACGCTCTTGGTTGCGCCGCCGGCGGCGAAGGTCATCGCGACGGCGGCGGCCGCGGCGTTATCTGGCAGGTCGAGGATCATGACGAGGTCGTATTCGCCGAAGGAGAGCCACGAGCCGATAATGCGCCCTTCCATCCGATCGATCGGCGCGTAAAGCCGCTCCATCCGGTTATGGGGATGCTTGATCAGCGCTGCCCACGCCTCTTTCGAATACGCCACTTGAATCATGTAGTAGGCCATCCGCCTTTGCCCTCCGCTGTCCTGCCATTGTAGGCGAAGCTGCGCGCGCTGGCCGAATAGCGGGCAGTATGGGGGAACCGACCAGTGCCTGCTGCCGACCGTGCCAGCTGCGCCCTCCGTCACGGCGTTGCGGTTGCGTGCTGGGGAGAAGTCTATGCTGGGCGTTGCAAACCCGGCGCGCGGCGGCAGGCGCGGCACTCCTGATCGAACCGGAGTGCGGTGCCTCCCTAGCGGCAGCAGCGCGATTGCTGCTGCGGACGAGATTGCCCCGACGGCTTCGCCGCCTCGCAATGCCATGACAAGGGACGCGACGGAAGGGCGGCTGCCTGCTCCGTCATTGCTTCGCTGACCTCTCTCGAATGAGGTGGTGCCGGGAGGGCGAGAGGGCTGTGTGGACGAAGGGCGGCCGCGTTCTGGCTTGGGGTGAAGTGCCGGAAAGGAGGGGGCTGCGGTGCGCTGCGGAGGTGCCGTGGGACAGCTGGAGCTCTCCTTGGGCGGGCCAGCACGGGCGTGCGTTAGAGGAGGAGGCTGGCCGGCGGTATTTCGCGCGCTCCGGCGCGAGCGCGCTGCGGCCACGTAGGCTGCGCGCCGCCTCTCTCCCGAAGCGGCACGAAACGACCACCGCGCTTCCCGGCTCCCGCGCTGGTTGCAATGTTGGCGGGGTCGGCTTTGCGCCCCCGCGCCCCAGCCGGCGACAGCGGACCCCTTGAGAGTGATGCGCTGGCGCGCAGGCGTTCGGCGCCGCGGGCGTGACGGGCTGCAGCGGAAGAGGCGGGTCAGCCGACGGCGGCGTAGGTCATGGTGTAGAGGCGGTGATATGCCCCGCCGCGCTGGAGCAGCTCGTCGTGACGGCCGGTTTCGACTACCTGCCCGTGTTCGAGGACGACGACAAGGTCAGCATTCTTCACCGTCGAGAGCCGATGCGCGATGACGATCGAGGTGCGCCCTTGGAGCAGCTGCGCCAGTCCCCGCTGGATGAGCGCCTCGGTGGCAGTGTCGATAGTTGCTGTCGCTTCGTCAAGGATGAGAATGCGCGGGTTGGCAAGGAGGGCGCGGACAAAGGAGATCAGCTGTTTCTGGCCTGCGGAAAGCAGGTTTCCTCGCTCTCGGATGTTCGTGTCGTACCCGTCGGGCAGGCGCAGGATCATCTCGTGCGCCCCGATCACGCGCGCTGCCGCTTCAATCTCCGCATCGCTCGCGTCCAGTTTGCCGAAGCGCAGATTGTCGCGGATCGTTCCCGAGAAGAGGAAAGGATCCTGCGGCACCCAGCCGATCTGGGAGCGCAGGGTCGCGAGGTCGATCTCGCGCACATCCACGCCGTCGATGCGGATACTGCCGCCCGTTACGTCGTAGAAGCGGGCAACGAGATTGACAATCGTGCTCTTCCCTGCTCCCGTGTGGCCGACGAGCGCCACTGTCTGGCCGGCAGGGATGTGCAAAGTCAGCCCTCGGAGCACGGGCACGCCTGGCACATAGGAAAATTCCACGCGATCGAAGACGATATCGCCGCGGATCGGCCGGAGCATCACCGGGCGCGCGGCGTTGACGATCGTCACGGGCGTGTCGATCACCTCGAGAATGCGCTCGCCGGAGGCCATCGCCTGCTGCATCGTTGTAATGCGCAGCGTGAGATCGCGGATCGGCTCGAAGAAGCGATTGACATAAAGAGCGAACGCCACGAGCGCGCCCGCTGTCAGCTCTCCGCCGATGACGAGCGCGCCGCCGTAGGCGATGACGAGCGCGAGCGCCACTGCGCTGATCAGTTCGACGACCGGCTGGGCAAGCGCCGAGAGCCGCGTCGCCCGCAAGTTGGCTTCCAGATGACGCGCGTTGAGCTGGTCGAAGCGCCGGCGGTTGCTCGTTTCGCGGCTCAGGCTCTGGATGACGCGCACGCCCGAGATGTTTTCCTGCAGACCGGCGTTCACTACCGAGATCGTGGCGCGGACCGCGCGGTAGGCGTCGCGGGCACGGCCCTGCCATACCCAAGTGACGCCAATCAGCACCGGGATGACGACGAAGCTGACCATCGTTAGTTTGGCGCTCATCGTGATCATCACAATGAGGATGCCGAGAAGGGTCAGCACGTCCGAAAGCAGTTGGAGCATACCGCTCGTCAGCAGCTCTTGAAGCGTGCTGACGTCGTTCATGACGCGGCTCATGAGGCGGCCGACTTCATTCCGGTCGTAGAACGACTGCTCGACGGCCATCAGCTTGTCGAACATCTCGCTGCGGAGCGTCACCAGCACGCGCTGCGCGGCGACTGACATCGCAGCGACCTGGAGATAGCTGGCGCCCCAGCTGATCAGGCTTGCCGCGAGGTAGGCCATCGCGACGAGGCCGACGCCGCCGAGATCGCCGTGGGCGATCGGCCCGTCGATCGCGACCTTGACCAGATACGGCATCGCAAGGGTGCTCAGCGCGACGACGATCATCATCAGTGTGCCGAACGCAAGGCGGTGTCCGTGCGGCTTCAGGTACGCTCCAAGCCGCTTGACCACCTTGGCGTTGTAGATCGCGCCAAGGGTGTCGTCCATTGCGGCGCCGCGCAGTCCTCCATGCCAGCCGCCGCCTCCCATCATGGCCATGCTCCCGCTCGGCTTTCGAGGCGCCGCGCCTCGCCGCGTCCCGCCATCGCCTGCATCTCCTCTTGATCGCGCAACTGCAGGTCGTAGATCCGGCGGTAGAACCCGTCGTTTCGCACTAAGTCCTCGTGCGTTCCCCGCTCGACGATGCGGCCGTGCTCGAGGACGAGGATCTGATCCGCATTCTGGATAGTCCGCAGCCGGTGGGCGATCACGAACGTGGTCCGCCCCTTCATCAGTTCATAGAGCGCGCGCTGGATCTGATGCTCGGTCTGGGTGTCGACCGAGGAGGTCGAGTCATCGAGAATCAAGATGCGGGGGTTGAGCAGCAGCGTCCGGGCGATGGCGATGCGCTGCTTCTGGCCGCCGGAGAGGGTAACGCCGCGCTCGCCGACCCACGTGTCATAGCCGTGGGGAAAGCTCATGATGAAGTCGTGCGCTCCGGCGAGCTTCGCTGCCTCGACGATCTTCTCGAACGGCGCGTCCTCCCTGCCGTAGGCGATGTTGTCGCGGATCGTTGCTGAGAAGAGAAACGGTTCTTGGAGGACGATCCCGATCTGGCGGCGGAGCGAGTGGATCGTCACGTCGCGGATGTCATATCCATCGATAGTGATCCGTCCTGCGGTCACGTCGTAGAAGCGGGGCAGCAACAGCGTGATGGTGCTCTTGCCGGAGCCCGTCGCGCCGAGCAGTGCCACCACCTCTCCCGGCCGCGCCTCGATCGTGATGTCCTTCAGGACGGTCGTGCGCTCGTCATACCCAAAGCTGACGTGCTCAAAGCGCACGTGTCCCACAACAGGCGGCAGCTCAATCGCGCCGGGCCTGTCCTGCACCTCGCTTGTAGTGTCGAGGAGATCGAAAATCCGCTGGCCGGCGGCGTGCGCTCGGGCGACGGTGTTGATCAGAAAGCCGAGCCGCCGCACCGGCAGCGCCAGCAAGGTGAGGTAGCCGAGGTAGGCGGCCAGCTCTCCGACCGAAAGGGTCCCCGCAAGAACATCCTGACCGCCGACCCACAGACTGACCGCTGTCGCCAGCGAGAGGATGAGGGTCATCAGCGGCATGTTGAACGCCTGCAGTCGCGCTTGGCGCACCTGCAGATGGTGAAGCGTTTCATTCTCGGCGCGAAAGCCGGCGACCCGCTCCGGCTCGCGGCCGAAGGCGCGCACGATCCGGATACCGGCGAGCGATTCTTGGAGATAGGTCGTCATCGTTCCCATCTGCTCTTGGATGCGCGCCCACGACGGCCGAAGAACGCTGCCAACGCGTGCCGCGGCGAGGACGGCAAGCGGCACGAAGGCGAGCGTCACCAACGCCAGTTTCGGGGCAACGTGGAAGAGGATGACGACGATGCCGGCCACCAGCAGCACGATCTGGGCCAGCCCGGTCACGGCAAAGGCGAAGAACCAGCGGACCGCCTCGACGTCGGCGGTCGCCCGCGACATCAACTCGCCGGTCTGCGCGCGGTCGTGGAAGCGGAAGGAGAGGTTCTGAACGTGGTCGTAGATCGCGTTCCGCAAGTCGTAAGCGACGCGCTGCGCGAGCCATTCACCGAAATAGGTCTGGCCGAAGGCGCTCAGCCCGCGCAGCAGGGTGCTCGCCACCACCGCGCCGGCAAACACAGGGAGCAGCCCCGGCTGGGCGGCGGCAATCCCGACGTCGATCGCTTGCCCTGTCAGCCAGGGGACGATCAGGCTGAAGCCGGTCGTGCCGATCATCGCCCCGACGGCGAGCAGCACTTGCCGCCAGTACGGTCGAAGATAGCCAAAAAGCCGAAGGACAGCTGGCATGCGCGCTCTTTCTTCGTCGGGCGCCAGGTTGGGAGTGTCTCGGCAGGGCGGCGCGGGGGGACGCCAGCGCATGCAACGCAGATGCATCAAGTATATGCGCGGATGCTTCGGTTTTCAAAGCAATTCAGCGCTCGCGCATCGTCCGACTGGCTGCCCGCCAGAATGAGAGGGCGAGGAGGACCATGCCCGTCACTAGCACCGCGAGGAGCGCGGCCTCGTGGGGCTCGAGATTCGGCTGGCGGAAGCCGCTTATCCCCCAGAGGGCGACAGCGCCACAGTAGATCGCGAGGGTGAGATTGCCGACCCGGCCGAACCAGCGGAAGAAAGCGCGCAGCGGCCGCGGCAACCGGGGCATCGCGCCGAGACGGCTCAGCACGAGAAAGACGAGCGCTGGAAGCACCAGCCAGCCGATGATGCGCATTGTCTCCCCCCCCTCTCAGCACCTCACGACTGCGTGCCGCAGTCAGCGCCGCTGCCGCAGCCCGGCGGCAATCCAGCAGGCGCTTCCTCCGAGGAGCACCGCCAGCGCCAGCAGCCCGCTGCCGACGCGACGGCAGCCCGCCAGGGGGGCGGCGCCACTCTTCGGCGCGCTGCGCGCCGCGGCCGCTGGCATCCCCGTGGCAAGGCGCGCTGGACCAGTGCGGAGACCAACGGCGGCCGCCAGCGCCGCCGCGAAGGCACCGGCGCTCGGATAGCGGTCCTCCGGGCGCTTGGCGCAGGCGGTGAGGATCACCGCCTCGACGGCAGGGGGGAGGGCAGGGTTGACCGTCCGGGGCGGGGGCAGCGGCGTGCGCACATGCTGCAGCGCCACCTGAACCGGCGACTTGCCGCGAAACGGGATCTGCCCGGTCAGCATCTCGTAGAGAACGATGCCGAGCGAATAGATGTCGCTCCGGCCATCCACCCGCTGGCCCGTTGCCTGCTCTGGGCTCATGTACTCGGGCGTGCCGAGCCCGACGCCCGCTTGGGTGAGCGACTGCTCAGCGGCCACCCGCGCAATCCCGAAATCGGCCAGCATCACCCACGGCGGCCGCGCTGGCCCGCCGGACGGGTCGAACAGCGAGCCGCGATCGTGGAAGAGGATATTCGCCGGCTTGACATCGCGGTGAACGATGCCGTGCTCGTGCGCGGCATCGAGAGCGGCGGCGACCTGAACCACGATCTGGGCGGCGTAGTCAAGCGGCAGAACCATCCCCGCGAAGTCGCGCAGCGACCCCGCCGGCACGAGCTCCATCGCAAGATAGGTCAGCTGCGGCAGCTCTCCGAAGTCAATGACGCTGACGATATTCGGGTGACGCAGGCGAGCGATCGCCGCCGCCTCGCGCCGGAACCGCTCGGCAAACTCCGGGTCGAGCGCCGCTTGCTCCTTGGTCATCACTTTGAGGGCGATCTCGCGCTCAAGCCCCGGCTGGATCGCCCGGTAGACGCTTGCCATCCCGCCGTGCCCCAGCAGACCGATCACCCGATACGGGCCAATTTGCTGTCCGACAAGGTCTTGCACGGCGACGCGCTCCACGGCATCATCGGGCTGCCGCGCAAATGATACTCGGCTCTCCACTCCAGCAATCTGATCGCGAGGTCGTTGCTCTCCGCTAACTTGCTTGCTACTATCGCGCCGATGCGCGCGCTCATTCGCCTCCTTGTTCTGCTGGCCGCCACGCTCCCGCTCCCTCCGCCGGCCGCCGCCCAAGCGGCCGATTACCCCATCAGGAACGGCTGGTTCTTCACGCAGACTGCCGGGGGCCAGCCGGGCGGCTACAGCGTCACCGACGACGGCGCCCCGTTCTGGACGTCGTTTCGCCAGCTCGGCGGTGTCGATGCGCTCGGCTACCCGGTCAGCCGGCGCATGCTCTGGGACGGTCAGCCCGCTCAAGCGTTCCAGAAGGGGGTCCTGCACTGGCGGCCGGACCTGAACCGGATGGTACTCGTCAACGTCTTCGATGAGCTGACCAAAGCGGGCAAAGACCCGTGGCTGCGCGAGGTTCGGCTTGTCCCGCGTCCTCAGCCGATCCCCGATGAGGACAAGCTCGATTTCGGGACGATCACTGTCCGCCGCCTCGCGCTCCTAGAGGCGAACCCGGCGATCAGCGCCCGCTACTGGGCGGCGGACGACCCCCTCACCTTCTACGGCCTGCCAGTCTCGCCGATCGAAGACTACGGCAGCGTCGCAGTGGTGCGCCTTCAGCGGGCAGTCCTCCAGCAGTGGAAGACCAATCGGCCGTGGGCGCGGGCGGGCGATGTCGTTGTCGCCAACGGCGGGGATGTCGCGAAGGAGGCTGGCCTGTTCCCTGCGGCAGCAACTGCGCCGGAGCCGCCCGGCGGCGCGCCCCCCGGTCCGCTGCCCGTCGTGAGCGCGGCCTCCCCCGCTCCTGTGGTCACCCCCTATGCCGCCACTGCGCCGCTGCCCACCTCCACGCCGCGAAGCGCGGCCCCTGCCGGGCCGGCCGGCAGCCCGCTGCCGACGGTCACGCCGACTGCGACCCCTGCTCCCTCAAGCGCGTCAGCGGGGCTGCCCGCGGCGCCTAGTCAGCGCGCTGCCGACCTCACCTTCCCGCTCGCAATCCCCACTGCCCCGCCGCCGCCGCCGGAGCCGCCGGGGGGGTACATCATCGCTCTCGACCCCGGCCACGGCGGTCCCGACTCGGGCGCGACAGTCCGGTTCGACGATGGGTTCATCTTGCGGGAGAAGGATGTCAACCTGACGGTCTCGAGGAAGCTGGCGCAGTTCCTGCGCGAGGCGGGCTTCGCTGTCGTCATGACGCGGGACAGCGACGTTGCGGTCAATCGGGAGCGCCGCGACCTCAACGGCGACGGCGCGATCGATATGCGGGACGAACTGCAAGCGCGCATCGACATCGCGAACGCTGCGAAAGCGCACCTCTTCCTCTCCATCCACCACAATGGCCACGAGCGGACCGAACTGAACGGGCTCGAGATCTACTCCTGCGGGAACCGCGAGTTTGCGGCCCAGAACCGTCGTCTTGCCGCACTCGCCGAGGATTCGATCCTCAGGGCCGTGCGGGCCGCGGGCTACCCCCTCGCGAGCCGCGGCCAGAAAGACTGCTACAACAGCGCGGTCGACAAGTCGTACTTTGTTATCGGCCCCGTTGACCTCGCCGCCGGCCGCCCGCGTGCCACCGCGATGCCGGGCATTATCGGTGAAGCGATGTTCATCACCAATCCGGCCGATGCCGCCGCTCTCCGCAGCGACGCCATCCTCACCGCGCAAGCGCGCGGCTATCTCGAGGCAGTCAGGCGCTACTTCGGCAAGTGACGGTTGCCGAGGATGCCGCGTCATGAGGCGGCGCCGGCCGCTGCCGAGAAGGGAGGTTGGCGATCACGAGCCCGGCGATGACGAGCGCGGCGCCGGCCGCTTGAAGAGGCGTGAACCACTCCCCAAACAGGACGGCCGCAATGACAACCGCCACGACGGGGTTCAGGTTGGTAAACAGCGATGCGCGGGCAGGCCCAATCCGCCGCACGCTCTCGTTCCACCAGAGGTAGGCCAGCACCGAAGAGACAAGCCCCGCGTAGAGCACCGCCGCCAGCACGTCGGGCCCGAGCGCCTGCCACACGATCGGGCGCGGCTCAAACGGCAGCGCGAGCGCCATCAGCGCGACGCCGATGATCATGCTCCAGGTGGTCATCGCGAGCAGTTCGACGCCCCGCTGCTGGATCAGCCGCACGAGGACCGAATACACCCCCCAGTTGACCGCGGCGATCAAGACGAGCAGGTCGCCGAGCACCCGGTTCGGGCTGATCGCGGTCGCGGGCGGCCCGCCGCTCACCAGCACGGCCACGCCGCCAAGCGAGATGCCGCCCGCAACCAGCCGCCGCGCTGTCAGCCGATCGCCAAGGAGCCACGCCGCGAAGAGAAACGAGACGAACGGACTGATGGCGGTCAGCACCGACCCCTCGCCCGCGCCGGTGAATTGGAGCCCGGCGTTGAACGGCACAGCAAAGCCGAACACTCCCGTCAGTCCGAGCAGGAAGAGCAGCGGCAGGTCGTCGCGCCGAGGCCAACGCCGGCGCGTCAGCGCGAGCAGGGCTGCAAGAATGGCTACGGCGATGAGGTAGCGCGCGAACGCCATCGCCACGGGGGGCAGTGCTAGGACCGCGTATTTGACGGCAATCGCGCCGCCGCCCCAGGCGAGCGAGGCGCCCAGCAAACGCAGATAGGCGCCCGCCGCGCCCGGCTCGCGCGGCAGGGAAGGCCGCCAGCGGCGAGGCGAGCGCACTGTCATCAGGGCGCCGCTTCGGCGCGGCCTGCGCCGTCCTGTGCGCTCTGCCTAGGCGTGTCTCGTGAAGAAGCGCTGCTCATTCGCCGAGGTCGACGCGCTCCCGCACTTGGCGGACGTCGTCGTGCATCTGGGTGATCAGCGCGTCGACACTGGCAAAGCGCGTTTCGGCGCGCACGCGGTGGATAAACTCGAGCGTGAGGAGGCGGCCGTAGAGATCGCCTTCGAAGTCGAGCAGAAACGCCTCGATCAGCCGCTGCAAGCTCTCGCCGAATGTCGGGCGCACGCCGATATTGACCGCCGCGCGGTAGGTCATGCCGTCGACCGTCGCGCGGCAGCCGTAGATGCCGTCGCCCGGCAAGATGAGGTGCGGAGGCGGCAAGAGGTTCGCGGTGGGAAAGCCGAGCTCGCGTCCGCGCCGGTCGCCGGGCACAACCGTGCCAGACAGACGGTAGGGCCGACCGAGCGCGCGCGCCGCGCGCTCGACCGCTCCATCCCACAGAAAATGGCGCACCAGCGAACTGTTGACGACGACGCCATCGAGAAGAACGGGCGGCACCTCGACGAAGGTGAAGCCGAGCTCGCGGCTGAGAGCGCGCAGCCGTTCTCCTGAGCCCTCGCGGTCGCGCCCGATCGCGGCATCAGGGCCGCCGACGAACTCAACCATCCCGAGCGTCTGGACGAGCGCCTCGAGGAACTCGCGGGCGGACAGCCGCGAAAGCGCGAGCGAGAACGTAATCGTGGCGACGAAGTCTGCTCCGAGGGCGCGGAGCCGTTCGAGCCGCTCTTCCACCGTGCAGAGGTAGTGATAGGGCTTGCCCGGGTTGAAGACGACGTAGGGAAGCGGGTCGAAGGTCAGAACGCCGGCGGCAGCGCCGCGCGCGCGCGCGCGGGCAACGACTGTCCGGACGATCTCGGCGTGCGCGATGTGGACCCCATCGAACTTGCCCACCGTGACAACGCTTGGGCCGCCGGGCGCGACTGCTGCCAACTCAGCCCGCAGCCGTTCGAGCGCCACTTCGGCGCCAGCCTGCACGCTCATCTGTCTCCTTCTTGCGGCAAGACCTTCACCGGCTGCCAACGCCCATTCGCTGACTCAAGGATAGCAACCACGCGCCCTGCAGCGTCGACAGCGGCAGCGCGCGGCGCTCGCGTCTCGCGCTGGGGGATAGCGTGGCCGTGCCGAACGCGCGCGATCTCGGCGGGGCTGAGCGTGACCACGGGCCAGCCTGCGAGCGCCCGGAGCGGCGGGAGCAGCAGGTCGTCCAGCCGGCCGGCGGCCGCCGCTGCCGCAACCTGCTCGAGGGTTGCCGCCTCGTCAACGCGAAACCCATCGACCGCAAGTCGGCGCAAGCGGGCAACATGGGCGCCAACGCCGAGCCGCGCGCCAAGGTCACGGGCGATCGAGCGGATATAAACGCCGCTGCCGCAGTGGATGCGCACCGTAAGACGCGGGATCTCGATCGCCTGCACCGTGATCGAGTGCACAACCACCGTTCGGGCGGGAAGCTGCACCTTCTGACCGGCGCGCGCGACCGCATAAGCGCGTTTCCCCCCGATGTGGACGGCGCTCACGTGGGGCGGCGTCTGGGTGATCGTCCCGACAAACTCCGCGAGCGCCGCGCGCACCTGCGCCGGCGTCACTGAGGAGGCATCAGCGACGCGGATGACCTGCCCCTCGGCATCGTCGGTGTCGGTCGAGACGCCGAGCACGATCTCGCACTCGTACACCTTCTCCGCTTCGCGGAGGTATTCGAGGAGGCGAGTGGCGCGCCCGAGGCAGAGGACCAAGACCCCCGTCGCCCCCGGGTCGAGCGTGCCGGCATGGCCGATGCGCCGTTCCCCTGTCAGCCGGCGCAGTTTGGCGACAACGTCGTGCGAGGTCCAGCCGGCAGGTTTGTCGATGATGAGCAGCCCGTCGGTCACGCGGGGTCCTCTGGCATCGGCAGAGGCTGCGGCGGCCGGCCGGCGGGCAGCGCGCCGATCTCTGCCAGCAGTTCGTCGATCCGCGCCCCGGCTTCCACCGCCGGGTCGAACCGGAAGTCCAATTCCGGGATGACCCGGAGAGCGACCTTCCCGCTCAGCCGGCGGCGAAGGAAGCCCGCAGCTTGCCGGAGAGCAGTTAGCGCCCCGGCACGCGCGGCGTCGTCGCCCAAGATCGAGACATAGACTGTCGCGTGGCGCAGGTCAGGCGACGTTGCTACTCCGGTGACACTGATCAGCCTGCTGACGCGGGGGTCGCGCAGTTCGAGGAGGATCAGGCGTCCAAGTTCTTCGCGCAACAACTCGTTGACGCGCTCAATTCGTCGGGTCATGGTGTGGCTCCGAGCGCAGGAGACGGCGGCATGCTATCGGCAAGGAAAAGAGCGCTTGCCGCCCCCAAGCAGCCTGCGCGCCTGCTGGGAAGGGCGCCAGCGGCTGACGGCGCCGGCGACGCCGCAGGCCGGCTGCGGCCCCGCAAGCGCGCTAGTTCACGCGGACCGGCGGAGCGACACGCTCCATCACATAAAACTCGATGATGTCGCCGACTTCGAAGCTGCTGAAGTCTTCAAGGGTGAGGCCGCACTCGTAGCCCTCTTGCACCTCGCGGACATCGTCCCTGAAGCGCTTCAGCGACGCGACTTTGCCCTCATAGACCAGTTCTTTGCCGCGCCGAATGCGCGCAAGGCTGTTGCGGGTCACCACGCCATCGCGGATGTAGCAGCCCGCGATCGCGTCGCGCCGGCCGAGGCGGAAGAGCTGGCGCACTTCGGCATGGCCTTGGACCCGTTCGACATACCGCTCTTCTTGGAGGCCGGCCAGCGCCTTCGAGATGTCCTCCGCCACGTCGTAGATCACTTGGTAGTAGCGGATATCCACTCCCTGAAGCGCGGCCAAGTTGCGCGCGCCGGCATCGGGGCGGACATTGAAGCCGACGATGATCCCTTTCGATGCGACGGCGAGGTTCACGTCCGACTCGGTAATCGCGCCCGTCGCCGCGTGAATGACGCGCACGCGGACGTTGTCTCCTTGGATCCGTTCCAACACCTGCCGCACCGGCTCGATTGAGCCCTGCACATCGGTCTTCAGGATGACATTCAGCTCGCGCGCTTGGCCGCTGCCGAGGTTGGCGAGGAGTTCTTCGAGCGAAACGGCCTTGCTGACCGCTACCGCCTCGCGCTGCCGCTCGCGCGCGCGGCTCTCAGCGATCGCGCGCGCCGTCTTCTCATCGGGGACAACCTCAAAGAAGTCGCCCGCCCCGGGCGCGGCCGAGAGGCCGAGGACTTGCACCGGGCAGGCTGGGCCGGCAGCCTCGACCTTGTCGCCCCGGTCGTCGAGCATGGCGCGGATCCGGCCGAACGCCTCGCCGGCGACGACCACATCGCCGGTCCGGAGGGTTCCTCGCTTGACAAGCAAGGTCGCCATCGGGCCGCGGGTCCGGTCGATCCGCGCTTCGAGCACGGTGCCTGAGGCGGGGGCGTTGGGGTTCGCTTTCAAGTCCATCAGGTCGGCGACGAGCAGAACGGTCTCAAGCAAATCGGCGATCCCCTGCCCGGTGCGCGCTGAGATCGGCACCGCCGGTACGTCGCCGCCGTACTCTTCGACGATCACGCCTGCTTCGGCCAGCTGCTGCTTGACGCGCTCCGGGTTGGCGTCGGGGCGGTCCATCTTGTTGATCGCGACGACCATGCCGACGCCCGCCGCTTTGGCATGGCTGATCGCTTCGCGCGTCTGCGGCATCACGCCGTCGTCGGCGGCCACCACGATGATCGCGACGTCTGTCGTCTGCGCTCCGCGGGCGCGCATTGCGGTAAACGCTTCGTGGCCGGGTGTGTCGATAAAGGTGACCTTCCGCCCGCCGACATCGACCTGATAGGCGCCGATGTGCTGGGTGATGCCGCCAGCCTCGCCGGCGGCGACATTCGTCTTGCGGATCGCGTCGAGCAGCGAGGTCTTGCCGTGGTCGACGTGGCCCATCACGGTCACGACGGGCGGCCGCGGCTTGAGTGAAGCGGGGTCGTCTTCGAAGGTCGGCTTGGCCGGGTGGGCGACGGGCTCCTCTTTCTTCGCCGGCGCTTCGACCACGTCGAAGCCGAGGTCGAGGGCGACTGTCGCCGCAGCGTCATAGTCGAGGACGGCGTTCAGGTTCGCCATCGTCCCGTTCTTCATCAACTGTTTGATGACCTCGATCCCGCTGACGCCCAGCAGCTCGGCAAGCTCGGCAACCGTCAGCGCGTGCGGGATCGCGATTGGGCCCCGCGAGGTCGTTCGTGCGGCGGCCCCGGGCGCTGAGCGCGGGCCGGCAGAGGGCGCGCCGCCGCGCCCGCGTTCGGCCACGCCGCGGTTCTGGGGCGCTCGTCCGCCTCGCTGGCCATTAGGGCGGGAATTCGCCATGCAGCACCTCCTCCGGCGCCACGCGGGGCGCCTCATGCGTCATGTCATCGGGGAAAGGGCGGGGCGCACCGCCCCGCACTCAGATTGCGCCGAGCGGCCGCGCGCCGGACGCGGCTACGGCTCGGGCAGCGCTTCCGGCAGGGAGGCGCCGTACGCGGCGAGCCGCTCCCGGTCGGCAGTGCTGAGCGTTGTCTTGAGCGCGTGCTCGAGCGCGCCGCGGCGCAGCGCCTGCTCCCAACAGCGTCGGACGGGACAGAGATAGGCGCCCCGGCCGTTGCGCTTGCCGGTCGGGTCGACTTCGACCGCGCCCGACGGATCCCGAACCAGGCGGATGAGCGAGCGCTTGGCAGATGTCTGCCGGCAGGCAACGCACATCCGGAGAGGGATGTGCTTTGGACGCCCGCCACCACGTGCCATCTCCTAGCGAATCCGACGGAGAATGTCTTCGTACTCCGCTTCTTCGTCGTCCTCTTCGAAGTAGACGCGCTGGCGGCGCGGTCCCTTCTTCGCCGGCCGCACCGGCTCCTCCTCGTCGCGTCCCCGGTCGCGGCCCTTCTTCCGCCCCAACTCAACGCCGAGGATCTCTTCCGCAAAGCGGATTTTACCCCGCTCACCCGGCTTGGTTGGGAAGAGGTCCTCCATGGTGAGAGGCTCTTCGAACTCTTCGGCGGGCGGCGTTTCGACAGCCGGCTCAACCGCTGCCACCGGCGCCGCTGCTGCCGGCTCCTCGAACGCGGGCATCTCGATGGGCGCCTCAGGCGGCGGCGCGACGGCGATGGCGGGTGCTTCGGCCGGCGGCGGCGCTGCCGGCGGAGCCGCGGCAGCCGCCGCGGCGCGCTCCTCTTCCTCGCGAGCGAGCCGTTCTGCCTCCTCCTCGTGGAATGCCGAGGCGCTCTTGATGTCGATCCGCCAGCCGGTCAGCTTCGCGGCGAGGCGCGCATTCTGTCCCTCTTTGCCGATCGCGAGCGAGAGCTGACGGTCCGGCACAATGCAGGTCGCGGTCTTCTCCTCCTCGTTTGGGAGGACGCGCAGCACTTGGGCGGGGCTGAGCGCTTTGGCGACGAACATCGCGGGGTCGGGATGCCACTCGATGACGTCGATCTTCTCCCCGTTCAGTTCATTGACGATGTTCTGGATCCGGATCCCGCGCAGGCCGACGCAGGCGCCCACGGGGTCAACACCGGGTTGCCGCGCCGCGACGGCGACCTTGCTGCGCGACCCCGGCTCACGCGCGATCGCCTTGATCTCGACGATGCCGTGGTTGATCTCCGGCACTTCGAGTTCGAAGAGGCGGCGCAGCAGGTTGCGGTGCGTCCGCGACGCGATCAGCTGCGGCCCGCGAGGCGTTCGGTTCACCTCGACGAGGTACACCTTGATCCGCTGCCCCACGCGGTACTGCTCGCCAGGAACTTGCTCCGTGCTGGGGAGGATCGCCTCAGCGCGCGGAAGGGCGATGATGATGCGGTTCGGCTCGATGCGCTGGACGGTGCCGGTGACGATTTCACCTTCGCGGTCGGTGTATTCGTCGTAGACGACCTTCTGCTCCGCTTCGCGCAGCCGCTGCGTAATCACTTGCTTGGCCGTCTGCGCGGCGATGCGCCCGAACTCGCGGGGGGTGCGGTTCTCCTCGATCACCTCGCCGAGCACGGGCTGGCGGCCAAGAAGCCGGCGTGCATCCTCAACCGAGATCTGGGTGGCAGGATCGGTGACCTCCGCGACCACCGTTCGGCGCGTATAGACCGTCGCTTGGCCGGTGGTCGGGTCCATCCGCACCACGACGTCGTGATTGCTGCCGAAATTCTTCTTGTACGCAGAGACCATCGCGTCTTCGAGCGCGCCGATCACCACCTCCTTGGAGAGGTTCTTCTCTGCGCACAACTGCGTTATGGCCATCAAGAAGTCGTTTTTCATGCCCGCCCGTTCTCACTCTCGCCTAGCGCACAACGATGTGCCGCGGTATGAAAAAGAGTGGGGGACACCCACTCCTCAACACAGACGCCGGCGAGTTTTCATCGGAAGTATACCAACGCTCTTTCCTGCTGTCAATCGCCTTCTGGAGAAGAGAATGTGCAAAAGAGTTGTCACCAGCTCTTTACTTCTGCAAGATGATGTTCGCGTTGGTTGACTTGCCCGGCGGTCTGGCGTCGTGTAGTATCGGCCTAACGCGGAGTGGGAGGAACAGAGTGCCGACGGAGCTCGGGAAGCGGTACATTTGTACCGTCTGCAACACGGAGGTCATCGTTACGAGAAAAGGGACGGGCGACCTGACGTGCTGCGGAAAGCCGATGGAGCTGAAGAGATGACGCAGGAAGCCGAGGTTCGCAACGAGCTGGGCAAGCGGTTCCACTGCAATGAGTGCAATGCCGAGGTGTTAGTCACCAAAGCGGGCTCCGGGCGTGTCCATTGTTGCAACAAGCCGATGGAAGTGCTGAAGCCGCGGGCGTTGCCCTCATCCGACTGACCTCGCCCCTCACTCGGCAGCCAGAACGCCCTCGCTCATTGGCGAGGGCGTTGTTCATCCGCGGAGGGCAGGCTTAGCGGTCTGGCCGGCGCTCAATCCAGCCGCTATAGCCCCAGCCGGTCTCTCCTGTGGCGGCTACCCGAATGCGATACCACTTAGCCGGCTCGGCGGCATTGGGGTCGAGCACTTCGCCGGCGCGGCTGTCGAGCAATTCGAGGGTGGTCCCTACCAGCACGATCGACTTCTTGAGCGCGTTGGAGCGGGCGTCGTCGCGGATCCAGAAGTCGACTTTGGCGATACCCGCAGGCTGAGTTTTGGTCTGCTGTGCCGCCACGGTCGCGCGCGTCGTCTGCATCGAGAAGAGGGTTGCCGCGCCGAAGGCGATGAGCGTCACAACGAGCGCGTAGACGACCGGAGCGGGGATAGTCGTAGGCCGCACCTGCCGCAGCACCCGCGCTGCCCGCGCGCTCGCCGGGGGCGGCGCCTGACGGGCGCGCTGGGCGGCGGGCGAGGGCTGCCAGTGGTCGGTCAGCATCTTCTTGCAGCGATGCTCATCGTCCGCGACTAGGGCGCGCTCGTGGGGGGCGTGCAGCATCGGATTGCGGCACCATCCCATCCGCTTGAGGGGCGCTGCTTCAAAAAAGGCGCAGTTCCCGCAGCGTCGCGCTTTGCCGTAGTCCGGTTCGAAGGACGAAGTCATCGTCATGGCCTCGTCACCACCTCTCCGGCATTCGCATCAGAGCGGCCACCCGAGCAGACGACCGCTTGACTGAACTGGTGAAAACGAGGCGATTATACCCACCATTGACGCTGGCGCAATCACATCGGAAAGAATTTTGCGCATCGCGCCGCTCGTCACGCGCCACGATCCGGGTCGTCCTCCAGCGAGGTTTCACTCCCGCGGTCGGCCGAGAACCTCGTTGTTCGCGAAGCGCAACCGCCCTTCAACCGAGTGTTCGGTCGTCTGCTCGGCCTGAGTGTACCAGTCGCGATCATGGCCGTCAACCGGCGCTCCGCCTCAAGGGAGGCGCACCTCGCCGGCGGTCGCGACGTCGCCGCTGCCGACCGGAAGCGGCCGCCCTCCTCCCGCCGGATAGACGACAAGCTGGAGACGGTACATGCCGGGCGTGAAATCGGCGGGCAGCGGCAGCCCGAGCCGTTCGCGCACGGTATCGCCGCGGCGCCACTGGTCGGTCGGACGTGCTCCGTCAGTCGGCTCCCGGTCGTGCTGAAGGCGCGTTTCGCCGTCGGTCAGCCGGACCGAGACGACATACCGCGCGTTGGGCGCGCGGAGCGCGAGCCAGTCAAGGTCAAGGAGGAGCGTCGCGTCGGCGACGCGCGCGGCCCAGCCCGTCAGGCGCAGCCGGTCGCCGAAATCGATCGCTGCCGGCGTCAGCACGGTCGGCGGCGCCACGATGTAGCGTGTCAGGTCGACCGTGCCGGTTGTCTGCGTGTCGCGCTTGTAGGCTAGCTGGTCGAGCCGCGCTTCGATGCCGTTGTCTTCCCCGGGCGGCTGGGGAGTGCGTTGGAGCAGCCAGATGCGCTTCCCCGATGCCGCGCGCGCGAGCCGCGCTTCCGCGTGCGGTGAAAGCGGCTCCGCCTCCGGCAGGATCTGGACCGCGGGCAGCCACGGCGGCAGGCGGTTGAGCAGCGCCTCGGCCTCGCCTACTCCCACCACGACAAGACGATCACCCGGCCGCGCCTCGGCGCGGATCCGCTCGACCGCGGCGGCGATCTCGCGTCCTGCCGGCGACAGGCGGCCGACCGCGTAGGCGACATGGGTCCCAGCGCCGGCGAGCGCGGCGATCGCGATCGCTGAAAAGAGGGCGAGCACCGGCCATGCCGGCGCTCCAGACCAGCCGGCCGCCACGAGCCGCAAGGTGAGCAGCACCGTCAGCGCACCGACGATGGCGAGCGGCCAGGCGATCCCCCCGCTCAGCCAGACGAGGTCGGGTGCAACCGACGGCAGCAGCGCAAGATGCGCCGCAATCGGCGAGGCGCCCCAATCGGCGAGCGTGAGGAAAAGCACCCCTGCGCCGAGCTCAGGATGAGCGGCGAGCAGCGCGAGCAGCGGCTGGTTGAAATCGACGAGCACGCCGAGCGCGCTGACGGCAACGCCGAGAAAGAAGAGCGCGCCGACGGCGAGCCGCGCTGCCCAGCCGAGTCTCCCGCCGCCGGCGACTGCGCGCGCGAAGACGGGCAGCGCCAGCACCAGCAGAAACGGCACAATCGGCACCAGCAGCCGCGGCCCCCAGCCCCAGCCGCCGTGCCAGGCGTGCCACTTCGCATACAGCAGCAGGTTCGTCACCACGAGCAGCAACGCCGTCGCCGCTGCTGCGGGCTGCCGGCGCAGCAGCAACGGGGCGCCCACGAGCGCGAGCAGCACTGGCGGGGCATACCAGACGATCCCCCGCCCGGGCGAGAGCAGCAGTCCCCACAACCCTTCACCGAGCGGGGCGGTGAAACTTTCAACCGGGTTGTAGCCGGAATCCAGCGGGGAGCCGAAGCGCGTTGCGTTGTACAGCCCGACTGCCGCCAGCGCCAGCGCGTTCGGCAGCAGGAACAGGAGCAGATCGTGCCGCTTCCGGCCGGCGAGAACGAGAGGCAGGAACAGCGGCGCGCTCATCGCGCTGGCCGTGCGGACGAGGATCGCCCAGCCGCTCGCGAGCCCCGCGCCGACCGCTCCAGCTGCAGACTGGCCGAGCAGGAGCCAAAACGCGAGCATCCAGCTGAAGGCGACAATCGGCTCGCCGAAGAGATAGCGGGCGTACACCCAGGCGAGGGTCGCCAGCCCGAAGGTGAGCGCGGCGAGCGCGCTTGCGGTCGCGCTGATGCCAAGCCGCCGCCCGGTCAGGTAAAGGAGCGCCGCCGTCGCCGCCGTCAGCGGCCCGTTCAGCAGCGTCGCCATCCCGACGGCGCCCGCCCAGGGGAGAGTCTGGGCCAGTGCCACGAGGGGGGCGATCGCCAGCGCGCCGCCGAGACCGTATTTGGAATAGACCCGGCCGTCCTCCAGCGTCCGGCCGACACCGCCGCCGAGGTCTTGATTCCACGCGATCTGGTCGATCGTCACGTCGCCGCGGCCGACAAGGCTGGCGGCGACGGCGAAAACGCTCATCTCGTCGTCGGAGTGGAAGCGGGCGCTCGCGGTAAAGACATAGATCGCCCAGAGGATCAGGAACAGCACGAGCGCGCGCCGTCCATCGGCGCGGTCGTTCGCTGGCGGGTTCGGCGCCTGCTGCGGCGCGGGCGCGCGCGCATTCTCGGTGATCATCGCGGCACGATCTCGACCCAGTCGAGGGCGGCAGCGAGCGAGCGCCGGTCGGGCGTGCCAAGGACGCGGGCCGGCGACTCAACGGCGGCGAACTCGAACGTCAAGCGGTTCGCTCCGCGGCGCCACGCCTCCGCGGGAGCGTCGAATTCGATCTCGGCCCAGTCGGGCGCGAGCGCCTGCTCGCCGAGGTCGCGGCCGTTGAGACGCAGGCGCAGCCGCTGCTCGGGCATCCCAGGATAGACGAACGGGGTAAGGCGGAGCCGGATCGTCGCTGCGCCTGGAGGGCAGGGGATCCAGAGCTCAGCCCGGCGCGCTGTCGCCCAGACAAGGTCGATCTCGCCCGCGCCGCGCTCGTCCTCGCCCCACCCCTCGCCGACCGCGCCGGCGCTCAGCGGCGTGCCGAGGTCGACCCGGCGCGGCAGCGGCGCGGGCGGGATGCGGTAGATCGTCAGCTCGCCTTCCGCGAGCAGTTCTGCGCCGAGCGCGCTCCGAACGTACTCCTCGACCCCGGGCGGCGTGAGCGGTCGGTAGACGGCGAGATAGCGGAGGTCATACAGCGCTGTCAGATAAGCCGCGCCGGCGCGGTCGCGGCTGGCGGCCTCGGGCGCGAGCGGTTTGCCCTCCTCGAGCCGGATGATCGACTCGAAGAGCGGCACGCGCCGGAAGTAGGCGAAGGTGCTCTCTGGGGTGCGCGAGGTGTTCCCGCCGAACAGGCGCTTCTGGTGCGCCCACTGGTATGACTGGACGATCGTGCGCTCGAGCCCTTGGGTGCCGTAGCTGTTGCGCCAGCCGAGCGGCAGCTGGAGGATGGCGAAGTCGCCCGGCTCGTCGCGGATGCGCTCGTAGCCTGCCGGCGGCGTGGCGGCCCGCAGCGGCAGCGGCGCGGAGAGGTGCTCGAGGAAGATGAGCGCGGCCGCGGCGAGGGCCAGTGCGGCGAAGGCGGCGGGCGGCAGCCGGCGCGCCAGCCAGTGCAGCGCGAAGCCGACGAGCACTGCGAGCGCGAGCATCAGGACAACGCTGAACCGGTTCGGCACCCGATTCGCTCCCACCAAGGGAACATAATGCAGAGCGAGGAAAGGCAGCGGAACGCTGACGATCAGCCCATCGAGGTCGAACCGCGTCTGCCCATTGATCGTGAGGAGGGGACCGAGGGCAAGCAGGGCGAACAGCGCCGCCGCCGCCGCCCAAACGCGCGCCTGTCGCCAGCGTGCGGCTGCGCCGATGATGCCCAGGAGAAGCGTCGTCCAGCCGAGGAAGGCGATGGGGATGTCGCGGAAGTCCTCTGACCACTCGCGGGCGAGGCGGCCGAGCCAAGGATGGAGGCGCGTCGGCACCACAAACGACAGCAGGTCGGCCGAGAAGCGCTGCGCCTCGCTTAGGCTCGGCGGCGCGACCGCGCTGTCGGCGAGATAGCGCGGCACGACGATAAGAAGCGGCAGCGCTGCGGCGGCGGCACAGAATGCCAGTCCGCTGCCGAGTGCGAGCGGCAGCGCGCGCTTCGCCCACCACCAGCGCGCTTCTCCGACAAGGAAGGGCAGGACGAAAAGGGCGAGAAAGACCGCGTACGTCAGTTCTGTCAGCGCTGCGGCCGCGAACGACAGTCCGGCGAGCACGGCCGTGCCAAGAGGCAGCCGGCCCTGACGGGCGCCGCGCAGGAGCCGGAGAAAGAAGAGCAGAAAGAACGGCAGCGGCGCCGTGCTGGCAAAGTTCATCTGGCCGAGCGCGGCGTAGACGAAGCGCGAAGCAGGAAAGGCGAAGACGATCCCGGCGGCGATGCTCGCGCCCTCGGTCGCGGCGGAGGAGCGGCCGCCCTCGGTCAGCACCTCGCGGACGAGCAGGTAGGCGCCGAGGCCGGAGAGGGTGAGCGAGAGCAGAAAGAGCACGTTGCCGGCGACAATCGGTCCGGCAGCCCGTTCGAGGGGGATGGCGAGCAGCCCGTTCAGGAAGGTCAGCGTATAGGTGGCGAGGTTTACGCCGACCGGATAGAAGATGTAATCGGTCCAGAACGGCGACTGACGAAGGTCAAGGAGCGCGAAGCGCACCCACCACAGGTTCCAGAGAAACGCGCCTTCGTCGACGTTGCTTCCCGGCACGTGGGTGGCGAGGCGGGTCGCGAGCGGCCAGGTCGCGACCAGCGCGAGCGCCAAGTAGCCGGCAGCAGCCGCAGCGGGCGCGAAACGGACAATCACGCCGGAATGCTAGCGGTCCGTCCGCGGTCGAACCGCATTCGGACCGCGGCCGCCAGCCTGACCCCCCGCGAGGTCGGTCCAGGGCGCTGCGAAATCCTCGGCGGCGAGCTGGCGGTCGGCGACCGCTGCCGCTGGGACAATGGCGGGCAGCTCTCCTTGCAGGGAGAGCACCCTGCTCGTTCCGGTCGGCGCACCGGCGGATGACCGAGACGGCAAGCGGGGAAGCCGCGTTCTGCGCTCTCCGCGGCAACCGGCGGAGACGCCGCCTGGCCCAGTGACGAGCGCCTGCTGCGCCGAACGGCGGAGCGGGGAGCGCTGGCTCGGACGGCCGGCGCATCACCGGCAGCGGGGGAGCGACAAGGGCATGTCTGTCCGCGAGAAGAGGTGGCGGCAGTCACGGCGGTGCACCGCCGGCAGGGCGGGGAGGACAGTGCGGGCTGGCGCGCTCTCCTCTGCAGCGTCTTCTCCGCGCAGCCTGCGAATGGCGGGCGCGCTGCGGTCGCGGTGTGCCGATTCGGCTGGTCCGCCTCGGAGCGCAGGCGTGGCAGGCGTTGTGCTCTCGCGAGCTGCGCCGCTCGACGCTCGCCCGGTCGCGCGCTGCATCGCGAGACACAACCGTCAACCCGACGGGGGGCGGCGCGCCGCCGCGCGAGGAGGTCAGGGGAGATACTGGAGCGGGTTCAGCCGCCGCTCGTCCTTGTGGATCTCGAAATGGAGGTGGGGGCCGGTCGAGCGGCCGGTCATGCCGACTTCGCCGATCACTTGGCCTTTTTTGACCGTGGCGCCGGCCTCGACGCTCAGCTTGCCGAGGTGCTGGTACTGCGTGACCCAGCCGTTGCCATGGGCGATCTCGATATACCAGCCGCGAGCATCGCTCCCCTTGACGGCAGCGGTGACAGTGCCGTCGAAGGCGGCGCGCACTGGCGATCCGAGTGGTCGCTCGATGTCGAGCCCGCCGTGGCCGGCCTCGCCGAAGTACTGCGAGATCGGCCCTTGAGCGGGCCAGTCGAAGGCGGGCGCGTTCGGCAGCTTCTGCCCGGTCGGGGCGGGCGTGCTCGTCGGCGTGCCGGTGCGGTGCGCTGTCGCTGATGCCGGCGCGGCGGTGCGGGTCGTCGTCGGGGAAGGCGGCGCGGCAGTGCGCGTCGCACTGGAGGTCGGGGTCGGCGTCGCGGGCGCGGGCGTGCGGGTGGCGGTCGGGGCGGCCGGCGCAGTGGCGGTGACGTGGGCGCTCAGCGTCTCGGCGGCGCGCGCCGGAACGACGATCGGTTGGCCGGCCGCAAGACGGTTGGGGTCGTCGAGTGCGTTCAGTTCGATCAGCCGCTCGACCGGGACATTCAGTTTGCGCGCAATCGCCAGCAGGGTGTCGCCGGGCTGGACAACGTAGGTTGCAGTCGGCTCTCTCAGCGCGGCGTTCGGCGCGAGAGCGGTGGCAGTCGCCGTCGGCGGGACGGGCGTTGCCGTTGGCGGAACGGCGGTCGGGGTCGGCGGCGCTGGGGTGGGTGTCAGCGGCGGCGGAGTGGCGGTCGGCGGAACCGGCGTCGGCGTGGGAGGGGCGGGCGTCGCGGTCGGCGGCACGGGAGCGGGGGATGCGGTGCGGGTGGCTGTCGGGCTGGGAGAGGCGGTTGGCGTTGCGGTGACGGGCGAACGGTCGCTCAGCGCGGCAGCCGGCTCGTTTATCGGCTCGACGACAAGCTCTTGCCCAATCCGAATGAATGAGGGGTCATCGAGGCCGTTCAGTTCGACGAGGCGGGCGACCGGGATGCCAAGCTTGGTGGAGATGCTGTAAAGCGTGTCGTCACGCTGGACCACGTAGCGAGCCGTGGCCGCCGTGACGGCCGGCGGGTGCGGCGCGCTGAGAGCGAAAAGGGTCGCTCCCAGCGCGCCGACACTGGTCAGCCAGAACAGACGCGCGTGCTTCAGGGCCGGTGCTCCTGACCTCCCGGCCGACGGTGCCGCCGCCGGTCGCTCTCGTCAACTTGCTTGCTGGTTATAGCATGCCTGCCTGCCGAGATCTAGGGGCTTCTTGGCTGGCGAGCATACCACTGCTGGCGCGGCGGGAGAAGCAGTTTGGCGCCCAAATGCAGAACGCGGGCCGCTCTGGCCCGCGTTCTTAGGCGCTGGGCGGATGCGGTCAGCAGCTGCCGCGCAGCCGGGCGGTCGCCTGCAGCTGGCGGAGCTTTTCGATCGCCTTGGCCTCGATCTGGCGGACGCGCTCGCGGCTCAGGCCGAGCTCTTCGGAGAGGGCGAGCAGGGTCTTGGCTTTCTGCCCGCCGAGGCCGAAGCGGCCGGCAAGCACGCGCTGCTCGCGAACGTCAAGGTGAGAGAGGAGCTGAGCGACGTCGTCGCGAACGCTGCTGCGCACTGCCTCATCGGCTGGGGCGACCGCGATGCGGTCCTCGACGAGGTCGGCAAGGGCAGCATCCCCGTCCTCGAACACCGGCTTGTCGAGCGACATTGTCCGCCGGCTGGCGGCCAGCAGGTCGCGCACTTGGTTCGGCGAAACGCCGATCTCGGCGGCGACCTCTTCGCTGGTTGGCTCGCGCCCCAGCTCGTGGACGAGACGGTTCTTGGCGCGGTTGATGATCCGCAGCGCCTCATAGACGTGGACGGGAAGGCGGATGGTGCGCGACTGGTCGGCGATGGCGCGCACGATCGACTGGCGGATCCACCACGTCGCATAGGTCGAGAACTTATAGCCGAGGGTGTAGTCGAATTTCTCGACGGCCCGCAGCAGGCCGAGATTGCCTTCTTGGATCAGGTCTTCGAAGGCGACGCCGCGATCGCGGTGGCGCTTTGCCTCGCTCACCACCAGCCGGAGATTGGCGGTGGTGAGCGCCTCGCGGGCGCGCTCGCCCTCTTCGACGGCGCGCTGCAAGGCCGGGATCTCTTCTGGCGCTACGTCGTTGGAGGCCAACTTGGCGCGGGCTTCCATGCCCAGCCGGATCAGCCGTCCGTAATGCCATTCCTGCTCGCGGTTGAGCAGTTCAATGGGCCGGACGTCGTTCAGATACGCTTCGATGACGTCGACAGCGCCGCCGAGCTCTTCGTACTCCTCGACTTGGGTCTCCGAGGCCGCGCGCCGTTCGATTTCGGCGACGGCCCAGTGGACGAGCTCATCCTCCTCGCTTTCGGTCGGAGCGCCACTCGCCACGGTGCGTGCAGCCCACTCGACGAGTTCGATTGCCTGCTCATCCCGCTCCGGTGCGGCGGCGGCGGTCGACGGTTCGTGCGTGTCTTGATACGTGCTCTCCAACATCCCCCCAATATACATGTGGCGCCTTCGCGCGTGGTGTGATTGCGGTTTTCCCGCAGCCGTTGATCAGTCTAGCCCGGGGTCCCCCTCTCGCTATGCACCAAAAGTACTAGCCAATCTAGGAAAGGTTTCCTATTCCGCCTCCCGATCAGCTCGGAGGGCTACGCGCCAGCGGTCATGACACCCGGCTGCTCCCGCCCGATCAAGGTGAGAGCGTCAAGCGGCTGCGAAGTCTCCGCTCATTCCATTGCAAGAACGAATGAGACGCCGCCCCGTTGCGCGGGTGCGCTAGGCAGCGCCGTTCAGTGCGAGGCGGTCGACGGTGACGCCGTGGCGGGGGGTGAGGCGAACGAGGAGGGCGGCGGTCAGCCCCGCGCCGGTGTAGGGCGCGCCGGAATAGTGGGCGACGACCCCGCCGTGCGAGACATCGGCCATTCGGTCCCAGTGGCCAAGCGCGAGGTAGTCGCAATCGGTGGCGGCGATCTCCTCCGGCCAGATCGGCGACGAGCGGAAGCTCTGGGCGCTCGCCGGCTCGACGTGGCCGTGGGCGAGGACAATCCGCCACCGCGCCTGAACGCGCGGCGGGGCGGCGCGGAGCGGCCGGAAGCCGGGATGGTGGTCGATGACCGGCCGACCCCACAGCTCGACATTCAACGCCTCAAGGACGAGCGCCGGGTTCTCGTCGCGAGCGATGAGGTGCACGTTCGCCGGCCGCCGGAGGAAGTGCGGCCGGCGGTAGACCGAGTGCGCGTCGTAGCAGTCGTGGTTGCCCGGCAGAATGACGGCCGGTCCGGGGAACTGCGCCAGTTCGTCGAGGAGAAGCTGGACCGTCGCGTCGCTGACGCGGTTGTGATCGAAGACATCGCCGACGAGCAGCAGCGCATCTGCCCGGGCGCGTCGCGCCGCGGCGACGACAGCGCGCAGCGCGTGAGCTGCGAGGTCGGGCGCGTAGTCGTTGCCGAGATGGAGGTCGGAGGTGTGGAGAACGCGCAGCGAGCGCGCATCGCGGGCAGAAGGCATCGGGCCAAGTGTAGCAGATGGGCGCGGCGGGTGAAGACTGTATCCGAATTGGCGAGAGCGAAATTATCGCGCTGGCGTGGGGGCGGCCGGCAGCAGCGGTGCGCGCCCGGTGGGCTGCGCGCCAGGAGAGGGCGGCGCCGCTGGCCGCTTGAGCAGCCGACAGCCGGCTCGAGGGAGAGGCCGGGCCAGAGCGCGCTTCCTGTTGAGGCCGTGCCCATCGTGGGGCGCCGCTCTCGGCCGGCGTCTGCGCAGGGCTGGGGCGGTGTTCTTCGCGTCTTCCCAGCGGTCGCGCTGCTGCCGTTCGCTGCTCTCGCGACCTGCGGCCCGAGGCGGCTCTCCGCGCCCGCACCGCCTCGTCGCCGACGTGGAAATGCCTGCGGCTCCTTCGGACGGGAGTGGCGTCGTCGGCCGAGCGCTCGTGACGCCCTTTCCCATCCCGAAGTCAGCGCATCCGCGCCCGCTGAGGCGACGGCCGCGCGGGCAGAGTATGCGCCGTCAGGGGGCGATCTGCTGTGCTTGAGGAGGCTCCCAGCGCCGGAGAGTAGCGCCCTTCAGAGCGACTGCAGGGGAGAACCTTCTGTCTCTGCTCGTTCTCCTGCCAAGAGGCGCCGTTTTCACGGTCAGCCGCGCCCGCGCTCTCATCAGTCAAATGCGACCAGCAATGCTTCGATCAAAGTGTTCCAGTGCAGCGATCTGGTGCTCCTATCGTCAAGCATCTCAACGGTGCTGCTCGGGACCGTAGTGCTGGTCTGGCGCGGCTGAAGCGAAAAACTGTGAGGCAGCAGTCAAGCCATGGTGTACACTGTCCTCCAAAGACGCAGGCAACGTGAGGGAACGCGACGCATGGGCCATGGCGATGTAAGCGCAGCGTTCGAACTGCTGCTGAGCGAGCTCGACAATGCATTGAGCAGCGCACGAGAGGAAGCTGCGCGTGCCTCGCGGGCGGGCCGCTACAGCGAAGTCAACGCCAGTATCGCAGTCGCGCAACAGATCGAAACGATCGTCGATCAAATCAAAGCGAGCTATCGCCAATGGCAGGAGATCTCCAGCCAGCCGCGGGCCTCTCGCCAAGATCGGCCATCCCCTCCCCAACATGGACGCAGGACCCCAGTTAAGGTGTTTCGGCTGCCGATCCTGCGCGCCCTCGTCGCGCTTGGAGGGAGCGCTCCGCTCCATACGGTCCTGGAGCGAGTTTTTGACGAAGTGAAAGGCTCGTTGACTGAGGCCGATTTCGACCTGGTGCCCTCTCAGCCGAACACGCCGTATTGGCGGAATTACGCGCAATGGGCTCGGAAAGAGCTCGTTCTCGAGGGACTGATGTGCAGCGACAGTCCGCGCGGCATCTGGGCGATCTCAGAGCACGGGGTCGCCTATCTCGAACGCCATCAGGCGGCGGCGAAAGAAAAGAACCCGTAGGCAGCGCTGGCGCTGCTTGAACAGCGCTGAGCAACCGCCTAGCCTCGTTCTCGGCTGGACAGCGGGTGCCGCTGCATTTCAGGAGGCGGGCGGCGCTTGCGGGCAGAGCGCCGGTTCGCGACGCCGCTCTGCCGAGAAACAGCATCTTGGCAGAGAGGGAGGGATTCGAACCCCCGGACCTTTCGGTCTGCGGTTTTCAAGACCGCTGCCATCAACCACTCGGCCACCTCTCCGTGCAGCATGATCGTACCGTGCCGCGCGAAGAGGCGGCAACGTGCTCTCCGCTCGGGGCAGCAGCTTCCGCCGCGGCGCCCCACCCTCACCCCAGCCGGCCAAACAGCCGCGCTAACTGCGTCGCGCTCAGGTGCATCATCGTCGGGCGGCCATGGGGGCACGTCTTCGGCGCGGCGGTCTCCTCAAGCTGAGAGAGCAGGGCGCGCATCTCGGCATCGGAGAGCGCTTGGCCGGCGCGAATGGCGCTATGGCAGGCGATCGACGCGGCAATCCGGTCGCGCCATTCGGCCGGGTTGCCGATCAGCGAGGTGAGCGCATCCATCACGGCGCCGCTCACCTCCCCGGGCGCGAGCGATGCCGGCGCGGCGCGCACCACCACGCTGCGCTCGCCGAAGCGGTCGACCGTCAGCCCGAGCGCCGCCAGCTGGTCGGCGTGACGCTCGTAGGCGATCAGCTGCTCAAGCGAAAGATCGAGCACAACCGGGTCGAGCAGCCCTTGGCGCTCCACCGCTCCCCGCTCCCACGCCGCCAGCAGCCGCTCGAACAGGATGCGCTCATGCGCCGCGTGCTGGTCGACAAGGTAGATCCCATCCGGCCCTTCCGCAATCAGGTACGTCAACCCCACCTGTCCCAGCAGGCGAAGTGCCGGCAGCCGCCGCGCCAAGGGCACGGCAAGAGGCAGCTGCTCCGCCGGTCCGTCGTCTGGCCAAGGGAGCGGGGGCGCCGGCACCACTTCCGGGAGGCGCAGGTCGGCGTCGAGCGCCGCGCGGACCGCGCGCTGGACGACCGAGAACACCTCGCGTTCGAAGCGCAGCCGCACCTCGCTCTTCGCGGGATGGACGTTGACATCGACGCCGCCTGGCGCGATCGCGAGATGGAGCACCGCCAGCGGGTGCCGCCCCACCATCAGGCGGTTCTGAAACGCGCTCTCGACCGCCTGAGCGAGCAGCCGGCTTTGCACCCACCGCCCGTTGATAAAGAACGAGAGCCCGCCGCGGTTGGCGCGGCTGACCGATGGCCGGCCGACGAGGCCGACGACCTGCGTCAGCGGGTCCGGCGCTGTCTCGCGGGAGTCGACCGGCACCATCGCATCGGCAGCGGCGCGCCCCAGCGTTGCGACGACGGCATCCTCGAGCGCGCCCGTTCCGGGAGCGCGGAGCGTCGTCCTGCCGTCGACTTGGAGCGTAAACCGGACCGCAGGCCGCGCGAGCGCATACTGGCTGACGACCTGGGCGCAGGCGGCGGCTTCAGTGGCGGCGCTCCGCAGGTGCTGGCGGCGGGCGGGCAGGTCGGCAAACAGCCGCCGAACGGTGATCTGCGTGCCCGGCGCACCCGCCTGCCGGCTCGCTTCGACGAGCGCGCCCCGCTCCCACCGCCGAACCGCCGCATAGGGCTGGTCGGCAGGGCGACTGACAATGCTCACCTCCGCTACTGCCCGAATGCTGGGCAGCGCCTCGCCGCGGAAGCCGAGCGTCGCGATCGTCTCGAGGTCGTCGAGCGTCGTCAGTTTGCTCGTCGCGTGGCGCTCGAACGCGAGCTCGATCTCGGCCTCGGCGATGCCGCAGCCGTCGTCCGTCACCCGGATCAGCTGGATGCCGCCGCCCCGGATCTCGACCCCGATCGACCGCGCACCGGCGTCCAGCGCGTTCTCAATGAGCTCTTTGACAACCGACGCTGGGCGCTCGATCACCTCGCCGGCGGCGATCCGCGCCGCAAGCGCCGGTTCAAGCACCCGGATCGGCATGCTAGTCGCGGTTGTTGCCGGCGAGCGCGCTCAGCAGCCGCAGCAGCGAGAGGAAGAGGTTAACAATGTCGAGGTAGACCATGGCCGCCATCACCACCGCGGCGGCGAAGGTCCCCTCCATCTGCTTGATCTTCTGGACATCGTGGATGAGAAAGAGGCTGAACAGCACCGCGCCGCCACCGCCAAGCAGGATCTCCAGCCAAGTGGCGCGGACGAAGATCGCCAGCACGCTGCCGCCGATCAGCGCGAGCAGGCCGACGAACAGCCACGTCTGGAAGCGGGCGAGCGAGACGTCAGTCGTCCAAGCGAAGATCGTCAGCCCGCCGGTAATGATCGCGGTCAGGAGCAGCGCTTGGCCGAGAATGGCTGGCGCGGCAACGAGGTAGTAGCCGATCACCGGGCCGAGCGACATTCCCGAGAGAAACGTGAAGCCATACAGGAACAGCAGCCCGAGCGGCGCAGAGCGGCGCGCCACCGGCTGGAGCGCGAAAATGAAGCCGAGCTGCGTGATCGCGAGCACGATGAAAAAGGGCAGCCCAAGGACCCCCGCTGCCGCGAGCGAGAGGCCAACGGCGCCGCCGATCGCGCTGAAAATGAAGGAAAAGGCGAGCAGTCCGAAGACAGTCGCGACCGCGCTTCGCTCCGCGGCGCTCTCGCGTCCAAACAGTTCCGGATAGTCGCTAGGGCCGCGATACTCTCGGTTCATCGGTCCTCCCTCGTTTCCCCACTACAAAACGATAGCACAGCCGCAAACGCGATACGCGGGGGTGCGCGCCTTCCTTCGGGCACGCCTCTCCGCAGCGCGCATTTCGAGCGACCCGGCGGAAGCCTTGCCGGCGACCGCGCTCGCCCGCCGAAGCCGAGAGCGCGATATCCTTTGGAAATATGGAACCGGGCATCTGGGTCGGGGAGCGCGCGGATGAAACCCTCCTTGCTGCCGCCCGCGCGCTTTGGGCGGAACTGCCTCCCGGTCGGCGCGCCGCGACCCGGATTGCCGCCGGCTTCTCCGCTCTCGGCTGGCCGATCGACCTCGCCATCTTCACCGACACCGCCCTTGCTGTCGTCCACCTTGTGCCCGCAAGCGGTCCGCTTGTCGCCCGCCGCGCCGGACTCTGGCACTCCGGCGGCGCGCCGATCCTGCCGGACCGCCCGAACCCGCTGCTCAGTCTCCGCCTCGCGCGCCTCGCACTCCTCGAGCGCCTCGCCGAGCGGTCACCCGCTGTCCTCGGCCGCGCCGGCGACGCGCTCGTCTGGGATCGCGCCGCCGGTCTCGTCGCCATCGCGCCGACGCTGCCCGCCGGCTCGGCGATCGCGCTCGGCGTTCCTCCCCGCGACTGTCGCGTTATCGGTCTCGACCGCCTTGCCGGCACCGTCCTTCGTCTCCGCCCTCTGCACGAGCCGGTCGACCCTCTCGCGCTCGATCGCCTACTTCATGAAGGGCTCGGCCTCCAGCCCGTCGGCGGCCGCGCTGAGGCAGCCGGCTGCTTCCTCTGCACGCTCGTTAGCCGCCGCTGCGATCTCCACCGGCTGCGCGGCATCGTCGTCGACCTCCGCCAGACGAACGGTGTCCACCTCACGATCCAGACCGAGGACCAGTGGACGCTCGCGCTGTACTTGAACGACCCCTGGACGCCGCTCGGCGCGGGGATCGACCGTCTTCTTGCTGCCGGGGCGCCGCCCGCGATCGTCGCGCATCACCTCGCCGCGCGTGTCCGCGACGGCCGCGTCGCCTTTGCGGCCGGCAAGGACAGCCTCGTTGTCGTCGCCCCTGAAGTGCTGGTAGATGTCACGGCGGTCGCCGAGATGGCGCAGTGTCCTCTCGCCTATGTCGTGCACCAGTTCGAGCCGAAATCCCCGAGCGAGGACTCGGTGCGCGGCAAAGTCGTCCACGCCGCCTTGCGCCGCCTTGTCCGCGGCGAGACGCCGGCGGACGCGCTCGTCGAGGCGGCGCGCGAATCGACCCGCGACCTGGCGTTCGCGAACGTCACGCTGGATGCCGTGCTCGCGGGCGCACGCGACCACGTCGCCAAAATCGCCCCGGTTGTGGCGGGCCAGCCGGGCGAGACCGAGACGGCGGTCAGCAATCCGCAGCTTGGGATTGCCGGCCGCGTCGATGCGGTCTGGGAACGCGATGGGCAGGTGGAGCGGGTGCTTGAACTGAAAACGGGCCGCCCCGCGCCGGCCCTAGCAGCGCGGCCGAACCATCGCCTCCAAGCGCAGCTGTACGCCGCCAGTCTCTGGAACGCCGGTCGGCTCGACCTCGCGCAGGCGACCGTCCAAGTCGCCTACACCGGCGGCGAGGAGCTGGTCGCGGTCGATGTGCGTACCGATTGGCCGGCGATCCGGCAGGCGGTCTTCGTTCGCAATGAGGCGGTCCTCTTCGACTTGACCGGTCAGCCGCTCGGCGAACTAAAGCGCTGCAGCACGTGCCCGAGGTTTTTGCAGGACCGATGCCAGTTCTATGCCGACCTCCTCGGGTATGCGCCGACGCTGACGACCGCCGACAGCGACCGCCAGACATTCCGCCAGTGGGTTGCCGCGCTTCGCCGGGAAGCCGCCCTCGAAGCCCGCTCGCAGCTCGGCGCCTCCCGCCGCTCCCTCAACGCGCGCGTCGAAGATGGCAGCTGCTTCCGCATCGACTCCATCGCAGAGGAAGAAATCATCTCTGATGGGCGCTGGCGGGCGCGCCTGCGCGGGCGCAATATCTCGCGCTTTCGGGTCGCCGACCGGGCGACTCTCGCCAGCGACGACCCGCTCGGTCCGCGCGTGGACGCTGCGATTGAGGAAGTCGCTGCCGACGGGATCGACGTCCTTGCCGATGCGCCCGCGCCGTGGGCAACGCGCCTCGAGCCTGCAGCGAGCGGCACCCTCCTGCAGGGCGTCTTCCAAGGGCTTACCGGCTGGCTTCGGGCTGACGATCGCCTCCGCCGTCTCGTGGCCGGCGAGCGCCTCCCGCGCTTCGGGCCGCGGCCGGCGCGCGATCCCGCGCTCGACGAATACCAGCAGCAGGCGGCTGCCGCGGCGCTCGCCGCCGAAGACTACGCGCTCATCTGGGGGCCGCCCGGCACAGGAAAGACACGCACGATCGCCCGGATCGTTCGCGCGGCCGGACGTCGGGTCCTGCTCGCCGCGCTGACCAATCAGGCTGTGGATAACCTCGCTCTCGCGCTGCTTGCTGATGGGCAGCAGCAGCTGCTGATCATCGGTCGGCCGAACCGCTCTCACAGGTCGCTGCTTCCCTTCACCCTCGATGCTTTCGGCGACCAGCTCGACCGGATCCGCGACGCACTCGCCCAGACACCGGTCGTCCTCACGACGGCCCACCAAGTGGCGAGCGGCCGCTACGACCAAGCCTTCGGCGGTGCGCCGCCGTTCGATCTCGTCATTCTCGATGAGGCGACGCAACTGACGGAGCCGGCTGCGCTGGGGGTACTGCGGCTCGGCCGCGCCTTCGTGCTCGTCGGTGACCACAAGCAGCTCGCGCCCATCGTCGCCGACCCCGACTCTGCGCTTGCCCGCTCCCTCTTTGATCGGCTGTGGGCCCATCCTGCTTCAGCAGAGGCGCGCGTCATGCTCGCGCGCCAGTACCGGATGCGCGCCGCGATCGCGGAATTCCCCGCCCAGCGCTGGTACGAAGGGCGGTTGGAAACTGCGCCAAGCGCCGAGGCGCAGCCATCCATCCTCGTCCCCGCGAGCCGCTGGCCTGCCCTCTGGGGCGAGGCGCCGGCGGTGTTTGCTGCCGCTCCCGCCGACCGCGAAGCGGACATCGTCGTCACCCTCGTCCGCGACGCCCTCCGCGCCGGCCTGAGCCCGGACCAGATCGGCGTCGTCTCCCCCTATCGCCAGCAGGTCGCGGAGCTCTACCATCGGCTCGACGACCTCAAGGAGCCGCCGCTCGTCGACACCGTCGACCGCTTTCAAGGGTCCGAGCGCGACTGCATCATCCTTGCCGCTGACGCCAGCCGCCCCGGCGACCTCCTTGCCGATGAGCGCCGCCTGAATGTCGCGCTCACCCGCGCGAGGCGCAAGCTGATCGTTGTCGGCGACCCCGATCGCTTGCGGCGCTATCCTGCCGCTGCCGCCCTAATCGACCATTTCGCGCAGCGGGGGACGCTCGTCTCGCTCTCTGATCGATCGGGGTGACTGTCGAGCGCCGACCTTGCCCGGATGGAGGACAGCGCTGCCTGACGGCCTCCAGCGCCCGGATACGGGCGTGATTTCGTCTCTCCCGAGCAGGGGAGCGAAATCCTGCGCGCTGCGCCACGACTAGCGATGCGGCTGTACCCTCGAGCGGGTCGTACCGTCGTGGCAGCACCAGTCTAGTCGCTCGCGGAGCAGCAGGTCAAGTTGCATTCTCAACGCACGGCAGCGTAGGCTGTGTGCTGGCGTCCGCCGGAGGACGACTTTCGCACGTTGGGGAGTGAGGTGGCATTTCCATCAGTCGAAGAAATGCAGAAAATCGCGCTTACCTTTTGTCAGCCTCCACGCTTTGCGCAGATGATCACAATCGATAAAAACGGCTTTCCGACCGCGCGCACGCTCGGCGGGCGACTGATGCCCGACTGGACGGTCGATATCTACACCTTCAAGCACTTCGCCCGCCTCGCCCATGTTCGCCGCAACCCGCACATGGCGATGGTCTGGACGCAACATCCGGAGCCTGGGAGTTCGTCGCGCATTCCGAAGATGATCGCGGCCAAGGGCATTGCCGAGATCATCGAGGGCGAAGCGATGCGCCCCTTCGCCGAGGAGCGGGTGGCGGCAGGCGGCGGCCGCGACGGCATGACCGTCGAGCGCTACCTGAACGAGGTCGCGCTCATCCGCTTCCACATTACCGAATTCCGGGCCGAGGGCTTCGCTGCCGAAGGAACCGAGCTGACTTGGGACGAAGTGACTACCGGCATGACCTGGAAGCCGACTGGCCCGGCGCGGCCCGAGCCTGTCGACCCCGAGGGCTAGCCGTTTGGGCTGGACCGAATGAGGGGGAGCGCACCGCTCCCATCCAGCCGTCCAATTGTCCGGCCGGCCGAGCGGGGCGGGGGAGGGAGGGCGGCGCGTTCTTCTTGCTCTTCCGTGGCTGGCGGCTGCCGCATTCGCGCTCGCCGTGCTCCTCGGACTGGCGCTGACGCCGCCGCTCCAGCAGGCAACGTGGCTCGATGCGTCGCCCCTCCGCCCCCAACCCGAACCCGACCGAGCTGCAGGTCGGCCGCGCCGTCGGAGGCGGGGAACGGCGGCGCTCCTCGCCTTCACCCTCGCTCAGCTCCTTGCCGGCGCCGCGATCACCTCGGCCACGCTCATGCTCCACCTCAGCGACTCGGCCGGCGTCGTGCCGACCGTGCCGGACGGCCAAGACCGGCGGAACTGCTGGCTTCCCGACTGGATGACCGACCGGCTGGGCCGGCACAAAGTCCCGCCATCGTCAACGCCGCGCTGGGCGGGACGATCTTCGACGACCTCAGCGGTTACCGCGAGTTCAAGCCGACCGTCGAGTACGTCGGCCACTATCTCACCGCGTGGCCGCGCCCTACTACACCGCCGCGGTCCTCGGCATGCACAGCGGCTCGTTCTCGCGCGTCTATCCGCTTCGTGCCGGCGTCGAGGTGACCGACCTTGCCGGAAAGAACCCCCACCGCGCCGGGCTATGCGTCCTGCTTGACCGATCCCAATACTGCCCCTCGACCTTCACCTTCGATCAGTGCGATAACGGGGACAGTCGGTCTCCCACCAGCTGCTGGTGCGGCGGAACTGGGTCGTCGACGCCAACAAGCAGTTCAACGGCCCAACGCCGGAGCTCCTGACCCTCAGCAGGGGCCGCCCGCGTGGCCGGCCGCCCAGCGGATTGCGCCGAGCACTTGGCGCTGAAAGCGCGCATCGGCCCACGTCTCCGAAAAGTGGCCGAGCGCGTTGTAGTAGACGCGGCCGGCGCCCTGCTGGCGGCACCAGGCAAGGGGGAAATCGCCGCTCGCGCCGACCGAGGCGGCGTCCAGCCGCAGCAGGACGTGCACTCGCGGCCGCGGGTTCTCTCGGAAGGTGTAGAACTCCTCGCGGATGGTGAAGCTGCTGCCGAGCCCTTCGGTGGCGGGGTGGGCGCTGTCCTCGACGATCACGCCGCCGGGCTGGACCCACGGGTGCTCCTTGAAGTAGGCCCCGACGAGCGCGCCGTACTCCGGCCAGCGGTAGAGCGTGTCGGTGGCGCTGTGGAAGCCGAGGAAGCCGCCGCCTGCCGCGACAAAGCCGAGCAGCGCCGCGCGCGCCTCGTTCGAGAGCGGCAGCTCGCCGCTGGTGAGGCAGAAGACGAGCACGTCGTACTGCATCAGCCCCGCTTGACTGATGACGCTCAAATCCTCGGTGGCGGTGACGGTGAAAGCGGTCGAAGCATCGGCGAGGCCGCGGAAGGCGGCGATTGCCGCCGGGATCGAGTCGTGGCGGAAACCGTAGGTCGCGGTGATGACAAGCACGCGCGCTTTCTCGGCCGACGGCGTGCGGACAATGGGCGCGATCGGGATGTTGACGCGTTCGCTCGGGCGCGCGCAGCCGGCGAGCGCCAAAAGCAGCGGGGCAGCAAGCGCCGTGCGCCGGCTGATGCGAGCGCTCATGTAGCGTCGGCCGGCAGAATGGCCGAGCCGGTCTGGGAGCGCGGGTCGCGCCGTTCCCAGCGGCCGGCGTCGACAGTCGCGAAGAAGTCGAGCACGGCGGCGTTGAAGCGCTCCGGCTCCTCGAGATTGATCGTGTGGCCGCTCTTCGGCAGCATCACCAGCCCGGCCCGGGGGATCGTCCGTTTCAGGAAGAGGGCCGGCTCGAGGCAGGGGTCGTCCTCGTCGCCCACGATGATCAGCACCGGGACGTCGAGCGCGGCAAGGTGCTCTTTCAGCTCGAAGACCGAGGGGCGCTCTCTCTGGACCCCGAGGAAGGTGTTCGCCGAGCCGAGGTCGGAATGTTCGGCCAAGCGCGCGACGAAGGCGCGAAAGCCGTCGGGGTCTTTTGTCTCGAACTGGACGCGCGTCGGACCCCGCGAATACCAGCTTGCCACCGAGCGCATCCCTTCGCTGAGCATCCGGCGCGCCGTCGTCTCGACATCAGCCTGGAACTTCGCCCGCTCGGCGGCGGTTGAGCCGTAGCCTGTGCCGGCGAGCACGAGCGAGCGGACCCGCTCGGGGTGCTGGATGGTGAAATGGAGCGCAGCGTAGCCGCCCATCGAGATGCCGCAGAGATGGGCGCGCTCGAGGCCGAGGCCGTCGATCACGTCGCGAAGATCATCGGCAGCACGCTGCTGCGAATAGCGGCGCACATCTTCCGGCACCTCTGACGGGGGGTAGCCGCGGGCATTGTAGGCGATGGTCCGGTAGCGGCGCGCCATCGCTGCTACTTGGGGCGCCCAGCCCCGATAGTCGTCGGCGAACTCATGGACAAAGACGATCGGGGTGCCGCTGCCGCGCTCTTCGTAGAACAACCTGACGCCATCGCTCGTAGTGACGTACGGCATCCTCTCTCCTTTCCGGAGTGTGCCGCTGCCTCAGGCGGGTGCGCCGACGACGACGTTCCATTCGCGCACGGTGCGGCTCGTCCAGAGGCCTGCCTGGCAGTATGGGTCGTTGTCGAGCATGGCCTCGACCTCTTCGCGGCTTGCGGCGCGATAGATAATGAGCGCGCCGTCAATCGGGTCGGCCCAGGCGCCGGCCATGATGACGTTGCCTCGGGCGCGCAGCCCCTCGAGGTAGGCGAGATGAGCGGGCCGATAGGGCGCCCGCTTCTCCACAATGTCAGGGACATAGGTCACGATCGCCGCGTACAGCTTCATGCGCCCTCCGTCGGCGGATGGTACTCGATCAGTTGGCGACGCGGACGATAACCCGGCTTTCCGCGGCGCGGCCAGTCCGGTCGTAGACGGTGAGGATGATCGAATGGACAGTATTCGGCGACCCGCCTGTTGCCCAGCTGCCGAGCAGACCGTTTTCGACCGGACGCACTCCCTCCGCGATGGTACGCCGCTGCACCGGGGCTTCCCCTTGGCCGACCTCCAGCTTGTAGGCAGCAAAGTCGGGACCGGCGGCGGTCCCAAGGATGTTTACGGTTCCGTTGACTAGCGAGCCGGAAGCCGGCGCGACAATGGCGGCCGGGCCGGCGGCGGCAGGGATCGGCGTTGCCGTTGCCGCCGGGCGGGGCGTGTCGGTGGGACGGGGCGTCGCTGTCGGCGCGGGCGTTCGCGTGCCGCTCGCGGTCGGCGTTCCGGTCAGCGTGGCCGAGGCGGTGATGGTGGCGGTCGCCGTCACCGTCCCGGTTGGGCGGGGACCGCTGAAGCAGGCGCAATACTCCGTCGGGATTGGCGGCAGGCCGAGGTTCCGGATCTCCTGCGGCACGTCGGTCAAGTTCGGCGGCAGAAACGAGCGCAGCTCGACTTCGTCGGGGCGGCAGCCGCTGTCCGCCAGCTTGCCATCCAGCTTGCAGACGAGCATCCGCTTGGCATACAGCTCAACGGGGGTCTTGGGCTCGATGCCTTGGATGTAGATGTCGCTCGAGGTGCTGCTGCACTCTCCCTTTTCGTTGCGTTCGGCGCAGACCGAGACGGTGATGATGCCCGGCGGCCGAGGGAAGTTTTTTACGGCACGGTTGCGGTGGGCATACTCCATGAAATCGTGCCAGATCGGGCCGGCTGCCCGCGAGCCGAGCAAGTTCATCATCGGCGCGTTGTTTGAATTGCCGACCCATACCCCCGTGACGAGGTCGGGCGTATAGCCGATTGTCCACGCATCGCGGGAGTCGTCGGTTGTGCCGGTCTTGGCAGCAGCTGGCCGCGAGAGGCGGAGCGGGCTGTCGAACCCGAACTCCGGGGCCCGGGCGGCGTTGTCAGCGAGAATGTCAGTGATCAGGTAGGCGAGTTCGGGGGTGAGCGGCCGCCGGTCGTCCTTCGGCTGGTACTGGAAGAGCGTCCGGCCGTCAAGGTCGACCACTTTCAAGATCGCCGTCGGCGGATGGTAGATGCCCCCTGACGCGAAGACGCCGTAGGCGGCGGTCAGCTCAAGCAGCCGCACTTCGCCGCCGCCCAAGGTGAGCGACAGCCCGTAGCGAGCGGGGTCCTTAAAGCTCGTGATCCCCATGCTGCGCGCCATCTCGACGGTGTCGGTCAGCCCAGCGAATTGCAGCACCTTGATTGCCGGAATGTTGAGCGAGGTTGCTAGCGCGTTCCGCAGCTTGACAGGACCGCGGAACTTGCCGTCGTTGTTCTTGGGCGAGAATGGTTTTCCCTGCCCATCTGGGATCGTGATCGGCTCATCAAGGAGCACGGTTGCGGGCGTGTAGCCCTTCTTGAACGCCGTCACGTAGGTGATCGGCTTGATCGACGAGCCTGGTTGACGCTCAGCGATCGCGACATTCACCTGTCCATCGATGTCGCGATCGAAATAGTCCACCGAGCCGACCATGGCAAGGATCTCGCCGGTTTTCGGGTCGATCGCGACGAGCGCGGCGTTGCGGGCGTTGAAGCGCGAGACGCTGTCGATATGGCGCTTGACGATCCGCTCCGCTTCGCGCTGGAGATCCAGGTCGAGCGTGGTGTAGACAGTTAGGCCGCCGCGATACAGCCGCTCCGACCCGTAGCGCTCTTGGAGGAGGTCGCGCACGTAGAAGACGAAGTGCGGCGCTTTGATGTCGAAGCGGGCAGCGCGGAAGGTGAGCGGCTCGTTGCGGATCCGGTCGGCCTCCTCGGCACTGATGTAGCCGGCGCGGCGCATCAGTTCGAGAACGTCGGACTGGCGCTCCCGCGCCGCCCGCGGATTGACGGTCGGGTCATACTCGACCGGCGACTGCGGCAGGCCGGCGAGGAGGGTCGCCTCGGCAAGCGTCAGCTCGCGCACCGACTTGCCGAAGTAGCCCTGCGCCGCTGCCTCGATCCCGTAGCTCAGGTTCCCGTAGTAGATCTCGTTCAGATACATCTCCAAGATCTGCTCTTTGGTGTAGAGCCGGTCGATCTGGACGGCGAGCAGGATCTCTTTCAGTTTGCGGAGGTAGCGCAGCCGCTCGCGCTCGGCGCGGGAGAGGGACGGGTCGAGTTCGGCTTTGCGCTCAGCCTCCGGAATAAGGACGTTGCGGATCAGCTGCTGGGTGATTGTCGACCCGCCGCCCTCGCCGGTGCCGGTCAGGTTCAGGAAGGCGGCGCGCAGAATGCCTTGGTAGTCGACCCCCCGGTTTTCGAAGAAGGTGCGGTCTTCGGTGGCGATCGTCGCCGAGATCACCGCTCGCGGCATCTCGTTGAGCGGCACGCGGGTGCGGCGGCCAGCGTTCGGGTCGAACAGCTCGTACAGCAGCTCACCGTCGCGGTCAAGGATGCGCGTTGAGTTGAACTGGGTCGTTCGGCTCGAGAGCTCGTTCGGATTTGGCAACTCGAGGTAGGCGCCGAAACGGTCGCTTGTGAACGCCAGTGCCGCCGGCGCGCCGAGCGTCGCTGTCGTCAGCAGGGCGATGACCGAGGCGAGCGCAAGCCCGGCAGCGACGCCGAGCGCGTGCCAGAGGTTCGGTCCTCGATGCAGCGCGCGCCGCTGCAGGCGAAATTTGAGGCGAGCATGTCGGATCGCCTCAGCGCGGCTGACCGCGCGGGCGTGGCGATGACGTGACTGCATGCAGGGCACAAGTATAGGCCGGCCACGCATGGGGGACTACTGCGAGCGCGGGTCTGCCCGCCGGGGCATGGAGCGCTACAGCCGGAGATGCTCCTCAGCAGTTTGCGCAACGCGCAGCACCGCCTCGTGCAGCAGCCCGTTCGTCGCCACGCCGTCGCCGCCGGCGGTCACTGCCCTCCCGCTGAAGTCGCTGAAGCGGCCGCCGGCCTCCTCGACGCAGATCCGCGGCGCAGCGAAATCCCACGGGTTCGCGTCGAGGTCGAACATGATCTCGGCGCGGCCGGTGGCAACGAGCGCGTAGCCGTAGCCGTCGCCCCACGTGCGCGCTGTGCCAGCGGCTGCGACCAGCCGGTCGATGAGGGCGCGCCGCGTCGGGTGCTTGAAACTCGAGCTGAGCAGATAGGCCTGCTCGAGCTGGCTCACTGTCGAGACCCGGCACCGCCGACCATTCCAGAAGCAGCCGAGGCCGCGCCCGGCGCTCACCAGTTCGTCCAGCCCGGGAAGATAGATCGCGCCCGCAATGACCGCGCCCTCGCGCTCGACCGCGATCAGCACCGCATAGAGTGGGACGCCCCGTACGAAGGAGCGTGTCCCATCGATCGGGTCGATGATCCAGCGGTGGGCCGCGCCGGGACGAGTGTCGCCCCACTCCTCGCCGATGATGCCGTGATGCGGATAGCGCGCCTCGATCCGGCGACGGATCAGGAGCTCTGCCTCCCGGTCGGCGGCGGTCACCGGCGAGCGGTCAGCTTTCCACTCCGTTGCGACGTCGTTCTGGAAATAGCCGAGCGTCAAGCGGCCGGCGGCGACGGCCACCTCGGCGGCGAAGTCGCGCAGCGCCGCGATCGATTCGTCGCTCATCGCTCCTCCGCGGCCAATGCTAGCGGATGGCTAGGGCGCGCGCGCGATCGCGAGCGCATCGCCCCGCGGGGTGGGCAGCCGCGCTCCGGTTGCGAGGTCATAAAGCCCAATCAGGATCGTCCGGACACCCTCAGCCTCGGGGAGCACAATCCGGTCGGTGACACGCTCCCCGGCCGACCAGAGGCTCGTCGGATAGCCGCCTCCCTGCGGCGGCGCATCGCGCTGGGCAATGAGGCGTCCCGCCTCGTCAAGCAGATGGACGAAGACGGTGTAGTCGCGGCCGACCTCCCGCCGCGCGCGCCAGAAGAGCACGAGGGTATCGCCCTCGTCGGCGAACGAATAGCCGTCCAGCTCGATCGCCTCGCCGAAAGAGAGCCCCAGAGCCACCTCGGGCCGGAGGTCGCTCGGCGGTTCGGGCAGCTTGAGCGGCGGCAGCAAGCCGAGCCCGACAACCCGCGGCGGCGGGCCGGCAGTGCGGAAGGGCGCGATGCTCGCCTGGACGAGATAGCGTCCCGGCGGCGCGTCCGGCGGCAGCCGGAGCGTATGGCGCGTAGTCCGCCGCTCTCCAAGCTGCCAGAGCGATGTCAGCCCGATCCCGTCGCGCGGGTCTATCGCCGACCGTGTCACCACCCCGCCGTCGGGACCGATGAGGCTCGCCATCAGCGCATAGTCATCGCTGGGGAGGCCGTCGGCCGCCCAGTCGAACGTGACCTCGATCGTCGCGCCCGGCGTGAGGACGCGCTCCGGGGACTGCCGTCCCGCGAGCAGCCGCAGCCCGTCGGCGCGGCCGAGCCCCTCCGGAAGCGGCGGCTCGGGCGCGCGGCCGGCGACGCGCAGCGTGCCCACCAGCGCCCGACGGTCACCGACGACCGCTTCCACCCGTACGTCGCCGGCGGCCGTGCCGGGGCGCAGCCAGAGCGTGCGCACATCGCGGACGATCTCATTCGCCGTCCACCACGCGGTCGAGGCCGTTCCCCACATCGGCCGGCCGACTGACTCTGCCGCTGTCTCGCCCTCGGCAACGAGGCGGAGCCCGACCGCGAGGTCAGGCGGCTGGCCGATCGCTTGCCAGTAGAGCGTTGCCGCATACGCGTTCGGGCCGCGCTCCTGAATCGCTCCGCCAAGCAGCCGCAGCGCGCCGAGGTCGGCGGGAGCGAGCGTCGACTCCACGAGCGCCGGACCGCGCAGCGCCAGCGCGCCGACGCCAAGCAGGGCGAGCGCTGTCAGCGCCAGCGTCGCGCGGCCGGTGCGGCGGCGCAGCGGAACGGCGAGGGCGACAACGACGATCAGGCTGAGCGCCGAAACGATGGCGCCCATCGTCCGGACCGGTGTTGTCCCATAGCGGAGCGCGACGATATGCTCCCCCGGCGGCACCGCAACCGTCAGCAGGCGCAGCGGCCCGGTCTCGCCGACCGGCGCCGGCGTACCGTTGAGGGTTGCCGACCAGCCGGGCAGGGCAAAGGCGTGGAGCCGCAGCGCCGTTGGCTGCTCGGCGCGGACGGCAAGGTCGAGCCCATACGGCCCGAAGCGGAGCAGCCGGGCGGCGGCGAGCGGCAGGTCGCTCACCGCTGCAGGCGGCAGAAAGCCGTCCGCTGGCCAGCGCCAGACCGCCGCCACGCCGGCCGGCAGGTACTCCTGCGCGAACGTCGTCCCAACCGAGCGGTCGACGTATTCCCAGCGCACCACCCCAGCGGGCGTGAGCAGCGATCGATCGAGCGGGCGCTCGACAACCGGCAGCCGCGCGAGTGCCGCCGCGGCGAACGCCACCGCCCCGACCGCGGCGATTGCCTGCCCCCAGCGGAGGAGCGCTAACGGCGCGGCCGCGATCGCGCCCAGCAGCGCTGCCGGCCCGAGGAGCCGAAACGGAAAGAGCAGCGGGTCGAGCAGCCGCACCCCGCTCCAGAGCGGCGCCGCGAGCGTTGAGAGGAGCAGCGCGCTCACCCCCACGCCCGCTGCGCCGTATAAGGCCGGCAGCCGCAGCTGACGAAGCGCGAGCGCCGCTGCCGTTCCCGCCGCCACGCCGGCCGCTTGGACCAGCCCGAACCGGAAGAGGGCGTAGCTGAACGCCGGCTCGAGATCCACCAGCCGCTCGAGCGGCAGGAGCCGCCGCAGCGTCCGCCCCGCAAACCGGTCCAGCGCGATCGTGCTCGACTCGCTGAGGGCCGGCAGCCAAGAGAATGCCGCCAGCCCCGCGGCAAGGACGAACGGCAGCAGCCCCCAGCCAAGAGCGGCGGCCGCCGCGCTGCGGCGCATGCCCGACGCCTGCGCGCGGGCGACGAAGCGGATGGCCCACCACAGCAGCGCCAGCGGCCAAGCGAGAAAGGCAATCAAGTTGTGGGCGAGCAGCAGCCCGGCGAGGGCCAGTGCCGCGACCGCGAGCGCAGCGCGCTGCCCGGCGCGCAGGCTGCCCTGCCAGCGGTCGAGCGCCCAGAAACACCACGGCAGGAGCGCGATTGCCCAGGCCTCAGCCAGCGCCCCGCGGATGTAGACAGTGGCGAGAACATACGGCGCGTAGAGGTAGGCGGCGGCAACGAGCGCGCCGCCGGCGAGCCGGCCCGTGAGCGACTGGCCGAGGAGGAACCCGCCCGCCGCAGCGACGACGAGCGACAATGCCAGCGCGACGCGGACGCCGGCCAAGGCGTCGCCGCCGACGAGCAGCGGCAGTTCGGCGATGTAGGCCGAAAGCGGCGGATAGAACGTCCCCAGCGGATAGCCGTAGCCCGCCGCGAACTCGGGATACAGCCGCGGGAACAGCACCCCCTGCCGGACCAAGCTGTCGAAAGCGACAAGCCGCGTCGCGTGCAGCATCCCGTCGTGGCTGTCGATGAAGGGGGTCGTGAGGACCCGCCAAGCGGCCGGGAGCGCGAGGCCGAGAACGATCGCGCCCGAACGGGCGTAATGGAGCGCGGCGGTCATCGCGTCACCGAGAGCGTGCCAACGATGATCTCTGGCCCGCCCTCGACCGGCAGCGGCCGGCTTGTCTCCGCCTCATACACCACAACCGCCACCCGGTAGGTTCCAGCCAGGAGCTCGCGCGGCAGCGGCAGCAGATGGAAGGTGCGTTCGCGCTCATTCCCGGCCCAGGCCGAGGTCGGCTCGAAGAGGCCCGTGCGGACGAGGAAGTGATCAGACTGGGCGACCCGGCGGCCGGCATCATCGAGGAGGCGGAGCGACACCTTGAGGTCGAGGTCGGTGCGCTCCACTGCCGTCCACTCCGCGATCGCCCACGCCGTCTCGATGCCGACGCCGACGGCGAGGCCGGTCAGACGAAGCGGTCCGAATGGGAGGTCACGTCGCTCGAGACCGGCGGGGGCGAGCGAGGGGAGAAGCGGCGGCTCGACCTGCCAAGCGGTGGCGCGGAAGTAGTCGTAGCGCTCGTCCCACAGCTGGCGTCCCTGCCGGCCGAGGAGGAACTCGGCGAGCCGCTTGTGGTCAGCCGCGATGTCGCGCTCGACCGCCCGCTCGAAGACGATCACCGTCCGCCGGCTGCCCACAAGCTCGGCAAACTGCCGTGCGATCCGCTCTTCATCAGCGCGGATAAACCGGTACGGCGACCCTCCCCGGTAGAGAAAGGCGATCGTGCCGTGGTCGTAGCCCTCGCGATAGAGGCGGCTCTGGACGATCGCAAACGCCGTGTCGGGGCCGGCTTCTGCGTTCATCACCGCTGCCATCTCGACCATATCGCTGTCGAACTGGGTGGGGATCTCCGGCAGCGCTGCCCATTCCACGAAGTAGATCCGCCCTTCCCACATGCCGCTCAGGACGATCAGCGCCGCTGCTGCCGCGCCGACGAGGCGGCGGGGAACGCCCCGCCGAGCAAGGAACGCTCCCGCTTCGATGAGTCCGATCGCAGGAAAGAGATAGACGGCAGGCAGCATACCGAAGGCGTGCGCGTTGTGAGGAAAGACGCCGAGGGGAAGAGGCGTTGCGAGCAGCATCACCCCGAACCACAGGATCAGGAAGCTGTACGGCCCGCGGCGGACGCGCCGGAGGGCGATGCCCAGCCCAAGGAGAAAGAATGGCGCGACCGCGAGATCGAAGACGGGCGCGCCGGGGTAGTTGCGGTAGGCGCGCGCATCGCCTCCGCCCGGGACGACGAACATCGGCAGCGTCCCGACAAGCGCGGTCAGATAGCGCTCATGAGGCGGTTGTCCGCTCGCTTCGGTAAAGGGGTTCAGCTTCGCTTGGCGGCGGAAGAACTCCTCCGGATGGGAGAGAGCGTAGCCGAGGAGCGGCGCGCTGACCGCCGTGCCGACCAGGACGAACAGAAGCAGCCCGCGCCACCGCGCAGCAAGCGGTGAGAGCGACAGGTCAAGCGCGAGGCGCGCTGCGGCGTAGCCCGGCATGATGAGCGGCGCAATGCGCGCCGCGGTGTAGGTGTATTGGGTGAGCCCGAAGGCGAGCCCAGCGGCTGCCCAGGCACCCAGCCGCCGCGTCTCCCACGCTCGCCAGAACCAGTAGGCGGCTGCGGCGAGCAGGAAGGGGAAGGCGTTGATCCGCAGCCCGATGCGGTTGAAGATGACCAGCCAGATCGAGGTCGCGGCGAATGCTGCCGCCGCCACGCCGATCCACTGCGCGCTCTCGCCATTGACCGAGCGGAACAGCCGCCGCCCGAGCGGGATCGTCACAGCGACCGTCAGCACGCCGAAAAACGCTGCCGGCAGCCGCAGCGCCAGTGGGTCGCGGCCGAGCAGGGCGACGAACGGCGCGGCCGCCAGCATGAACAGCGACTCGCGTCCGCCATTCTGGGGGTAGAACGGCAGGATCTCGCCGCGGAGCGCGGCCATCGCGTCGAGGCCGTAAAACCCCTCGTCCATGTTCAGCCCCGGCGGCAGCTCCGGCAGCAGCACGATGCGCATGCCGAAAGCTGCGAGAAGCACTGCCGCCGCCGCCCACCGCGCGCTCACGGCAGAACCCCCAACTCGAGCGCATCGCCGGCGGGTGAGCGCGCCCGCTCGCCCGTCACCGGGTCGTAGAGGCCGACGACCAGCCGGAGCGGTCCGGCCGGCGCGCTGAGCGTCCGCCGGTCGATGAGTACCTCTCCCGGCAGCCACGACACCGCCGGTGCCTCGCCGCCGCCCGGCGGACCGTCGCGCTGGGCGGCGATCCGGCCATCGGGACCGACCAGATGCACGAACACCGACCAGTTGCGGTCAGGCGTCGCCGCGGCCTGCCACACCAGTTCGATCTGCAGCTCGCTGCCAAGGCGCCAGCTCGACCAGCCGAGCAAGGTGGCGATACCGCCAAGCGTCTCGCCGACCGGCTGGACGAAGGGTGGCGGGGTGAAACGGCGTTCGCGGCCAGCCACCTGGAGCGTTCCGACCCGCGCTGCCGGCCCCTCGCCCCACTGAACGTCGACGGCGAGCGGGCCTGCGGGCGCGGTCACCGCAAGGCGCGCCTCGACGACATCGCGCACAAGCGCCCTGTCCGGCCAGCTCGCCGGCGGCAGCCGTCCTCCGAGCGGCACGCCGCGCCCGCCGCCATGCGCATTGCCGGCGCTGTCGAGCAGGTGCACTTCGTAGCCTGCGCCGACGACGGGGCCCGGCAGCCGCTGCCAGTAGAGGACGATCGCCGCCGTCTCTCCCGGTATCACTGGACTGTCGGGGAGGGCGCGGCCGGCGAGCGCGATGCCGCCCCAGCGGGCGTTCGCGACTGCCAGCTCCGGGTCGAGCGCTGTTCCCGAGGGGGGAAGTGTCAGCACGCCGACAAGCCCTTCCATCGCGTCCCGAACGCGCAGCACCTCGCCGGACTCGCGGTCGTAGACCGTGGCGTGGAGGCGGTAGCGTCCTGCGGGCAGCCCCGGCGGGAGGTCGAGGAGGTGATAGCTTGCTTGACGCTCGCCGACCGGCCAGGCCGCAGTCGGCACAAAGCGGGGCGGCGCCAGCAGGTCGCGGTCGGCCTGGGCGACCAGCCGTCCCTCCTCATCGCGAAGGCGAAGCGACACTTTCAGATTGTGGTCGGTCGGCGCGAGGAGCGACCAGCGTGCCAGCGCCCAGAGACGGTCCCGCGCCGCGCTCGGACCAGCCGCCCAGCGTTCCAGCCGCAGCGTCCCGCCGAACTCGAGCGCGGCCGGCTGCTCGCCGTCCGGGGCGAGCGCGGGCCAAAGCGGCTCGTCGAGGCGATAGCTGGCGAGCCGGTAGCTCGCATGGGCTTCGTCGTGAACGAGCTGCCACTGCCGCCGGAGCAGAAAGTCCACTATCTGCTTGGTATCCGGGGGCGCCATCCGGGCGCGGCTCAGTTCGATCACAGTGACCTCGCGCCGCTCTCCCGCCAGCGCTGCCAGCTCCGCTGCGACGGACGCCTCGTCAATGCGCAGGAAGCGGAAGGGCGCGTCGCCGCGGTAGAGGAACTCGACCGTCGGGTGCGACCAGCCCGGCAAGTAGCCCGCGCCGATCGGGATGACGATCGCTGTCGCCGGGCGGCTGCGGTCGTTCATCGCATTCGCGACGTCGACAAGGTCAGCGTCATAGGCTGCCGCAAGTCCCGGCAGCGCCCGATAGTCGCTGAAGTAGCGGTTCCAGCCCCAGGCGAAATTGCCGGCGACGATGACCGCCGCTGCGCCGGCGGCAAGGCGCGCCGCCGTCTGACGGCCGAGGCGGCGCGCACCGTCGACTGCGGCGACGAGGCCGAGCGCCGGAAAGAGAAAAAGGACGGGCAGAACGCCCGCGCCATGAATGAAGTGCGGCGCGGCATCGCGCGGCAGCGCCGCCGCCAGCGTGAACACGGCCAGCCAGAGCAGGATGAATTGAAAGGCCGGCTCGCGCAGGCGCCGAAGCGCGACGGCGAGCCCCCCGACGAAAAGCGCGCCTCCGACTGGAGTGAAGGCAGGATCGCCCGGATAGGACTGAAGCGGGCTGCTCACGCCTTCGAGGAAGAACATCCGCAGCATGCCGGCGAGCCGGCCAACGTAGCCGTGGCCGCCCGCCAGCCGGCCGTCGTTGGTCATGAGTGCCAGCTGCCGCTCGAAGAAGACGCCGGGATTGGTCACGACGTAGAGCGCCAGCGGCATGGCGACGGCTGCCGCGGCGAGGGCGAAGGCGAGCCACTCCCGCCGGCGTTCCCAGAGCAACTGCGGGGAGCGGCCGACGAGCGCGAGCAGCACCAGATAGCCCGGGATGACCGGCGGCAGGGCGCGCACTGCCGAATAGCTGTACTGCACCAGCCCGAAGGCGGCGCCCGCGGCGAGCCAGTCGCCGGTCCGCCGGGTCTCGAGGGCGCGCCAGAACCAGTAGCCGGCGATCGCGAGCAGCGGCGCGAACAGGTTCAGCCGCCAGCCGATCCGGTTCTCGACAATCAGCCAGACCGCCCCGGCCGCGAACGCTGCTGCCACGAGCGCGAGCGCGTCGCGGCGAAACAGCCGCCGCGCGAAGGCGAAGAGCGCGGCGACAAAGACGACCCCGGCGAATGCCGCGGGCAGCCGCAGCGCAAACGGGTCGTGCCCCGCTGCGGCGATGAACGGCGCGGCGAGCGCCATGAACAGCCCTTCCCGCCCGCCGTTGCCGGCATAGTAGACGCGCGGCCCTTCGCGCAGCACGCTCGCCGCATCGACCGCGTAATACGCCTCGTCGCGTCCGAGACCCGGCGGCAGCTCCGGCAGCCAGAGCACCCGCGCCGCGAATGCCGCAAGGAGGATAACGGCTGCGGCGGGGCGCGTCAGCGCGGAGCGCATCGCCGTCCTCACCGCTGCGGGAGCGCGACCGGACCGAGGCGGACGCTTGTCGCGCCGTTTGCCGGGATCGGCCTGCCCGTGGCCGCGTCGATGACACCGACCACGATCGAGACAGCATCCACCCCTGCCGGCAGCGGGATCATCTCATACCCGTCGAGCACATACTCGCCGGCGCGCCAGCCGGTTGTCGGCGCCTCGCCGCCGTGAGGGCGGTGAGCGCGTGCAGCGACCACCCGGTCGCCAGCGAGAAGTTGGACGGACACGACCAAGTCGGGCAGGTCATCGCGCAAGGCGCGCCAAGAGAGCGTCAGGTCGAGCGCCATCCCCGGGCTGGTGACCACATCCGGATCGTAGCCGACCAGCTCGATCAGGTCGCCGAAGCGTGCTGCGGCCGGGCGCGCGATCTCGGGCGGCGCAAAGCGGCGCGGCCGGTCCACGATCGGGATGCTCCCAAGGACAAGGCTGCCCTCGTCGTCCTCCAGCCGCAGCGTGACCTCGCCGCTCGCCGTCGCGGGGATGACCACCTCGAGCGGGACGCGCTGTGGCCTCACGCTCGCGGGGACATCCTGCGGTGCGCCGGCGCGCTCCTCCACCGCAAGGGCGAAGCGCGTCGCCGGCCCCTGCCAGTAGACCGACACCCGCAGGCGCTCCCCGGGCCGGACGCGCTCGGCCGGCGCCTGCCAGCCGACCAGCGTGCCGCCAGCAAACGGGCGGTCGAGGCGGACGACGGGCGCGTCCGCCGGCAGCGGCAGCGGCGCAGCAAGCGCGAAGCGCAGCGCTGCCCGAGCGGGAAGCGTTGCGGTGCCGTCTTGGCGGTAGGCGGCAACGCGCAGTTCGTAGTCGCCGGCGGCAAGCGCGGCCGGCAGCGGCACAATGGCATACACCCGTTCCTCCGCCGGGCGCGGCCACGCCTCGGGCGGCCGGCCCGCTCCGTCGACGACGGGACGGTCGCTCTGCGCCACCGGCTGTCCTGCCAAATCGAAGACTTGAAACGACAGCCGGTCGGGCGCGCCCGCTGTTGCCGGCACAGTCACCGTCGCGGCGACAGCGAGCGCACTCTCGTCTGCCGAAAGCGCGACCGAGTCCACCCGCACCCGCACGAGACCAAAGTCGAGCGGCGCGCTCGGTCCGGCGAGCGCCGTCGGCGCGCCGATGAGCCGATAGTCGCGTCGTCGGGCACCGCCCGCGTCGCGCTCGTCGAGGCGCGTTCCAGCGGCGCGCAGCAGGTAGTCGACAACCTCGCGCGGATCGTCCGGTCCGAGGCGGGTCGGCGGGAAGTCGTAGACCTCGACCAGCCGTCCCGGCCAGCCGTCGCGCTGCAGCCAGGCGGCGGCCAGTTCTTCAGCGGCGAGGAGGGTGCCGCCCGACTGGCCAGTGAAGAGGTAGTCGAAGGCGCGGTAACTGAACGCTTCGCCGCGCGCCGGGTTGGCAAGCAGCAGGACGGCTCGCCCGTCGCGGGCAGCGTTGGCGGCCTTGGCGATGCGCGCGATCGGAACGCCGAAGGCACGCACGACCTCAGGGTGGTTCGCCCAGACGCGGAAATAGTCTTGCGCGGTCACCGCGCCGCTGATAGCGAGAAGCACCGCCGCTGCCCCGGCGAGCAGGTGCGGCTGGCGCATCCAGCGCGCCGCTAGCCGGCCGGCGTCCGCCATGCCGAGCGCGGCGAGCAGCATCGCCGGTGGCAGCGAGCCGATCGCCCGGCCGTAGTTCGGGTGTCCTTCGCGCGCAAGGATCGCCGGGAGCAGAAAGACGGCGAGCCAGAGCAGCAGCCACCGCTCGCCGCGGCGGGTGAACCGCGCCAGCGCCGCCCCGACGCCGAGGAGGAAGAACGGCAGGACTGCGAGGTCGAAGACACCGCGCCCCGGCAGCGACAGCACCCAGTTGCTCCCGCCATCGCCGACGAACATCGCGAGTGTGCCGACAACCGCCCGCTCAGGCGGCGGAGGAGGAACCGGCAAGGCGCGCTCGTTCTCAAACGGCAGCAGCTGGCCGATCCGGCTGAAGAACTCGTCGGGATGGATTGCGAAATAGACGCCGAGCGGCAGGGCGACGAGCGCCATGACCGCCACGAGCCGTGCCCAGCCGCCAAGCCGCGCCTGCGCGCTCGCCCGGTCGAAGAGGAGGTCGGCAGCGACGATGAGCGCTGCCAGCATGGGCACAATCCGTGCCGCGGTGTAGGTGTAGAAGGAGGCGCCAAGCGCCGCGCCGGCGGCTGCCCAGCCCCGCCGGTCGCCGTCATAGGCGCGCGCCAGCCACCAGCAGGCGATCACCAGGGCGAGGGGCAGCAAGATCGCCCGGAAGCCAATCCGGCTCCAGAAGAGATGCCAGAAGTTGACCGCCATCACCGCCGCGGCGAGGAGCGCGACAGCCCGCGCATCGGGCCGCGCTCGGAACAGCCGGAACGCCAGCGGCGCCGCCGCCGCGACGGTCAGCAGCCCGGCGGCAGCAGTCGGAAAGCGGATCGCGATCTCGTTGCGCCCAAAGAGGAACGAGCTTGCAGCGAGGAGGTACATCTCGGCCGGCTCGCGGCCGAAGTTGCCGGGAAACCAGAGGCGGAGATCGCCTTGGAGGATCTTCAGCCCGTCGACGGCGTCGTAGGCGACATCGTTATTGATACCCGGGGGGGCAGCGTCGAGTGCCGGCAGCCGCAGCAGCGCCGCGACGAGCAGGATGCCAATCAGGAGCCAGCGGTAGCTGCGCGGGGCTGGGGCTGACCGCGCGCCCGTCGCGGCCGCCGGCGAACTTGGCGTCACGCTTCCTCCCTCGGCTCCTGTCTCCGCGTCCGCACCACGGCCGCTCTCCTGCCAGTGCGGTGGATGTCTGGTCTGCCCCACGAGCGTCGGCTCCGAGTGAGGAAAGCGCGCGCTAGGTCGGCAAGGCGAGCTGCCAGCCGACGGTCTCGCTCGACCAGAAGAGGCTCGGGGTGTCGCGGGCGGCCACCTCCAAGCGGACGCCGGTGATACCTTCGCGGCGCAGGATGCTGCCGACAATGCGCTTGGCAAGCCGCGGCGAGTTATTGATCGCCGAGAGATGCGCCAGCCAGACTGTGCGCGGCCGCCCGTTCGCCGATCCGACGATCAGCCGGGCCGCTTCGAGGTTCGAAAGATGGCCGAGCGGAGAAAGGAGGCGCGCCTTTAGCGACTCCGCGTAGGGGCCGGTGCGCAAGGTGTCGTAGTCGTGGTTCGCCTCGAGGATGAGCAGGTCAGCTGCCGCCAGCGGCTCGTGGAGCGTCTCGGACGCCGTGCCGAGGTCGACGCAGTAGACGATCGTCCAGCCCCCCGACCGGATGAGAAAGCCTGAGGGCGCGGCAGCATCGTGCGGCACTGGAAACGAACTGACGTCGCAGTCCCCCACGGTTACCGTGGAGCCGAGCGCGAGCGGCTGGCGCCGGAAGGCCCCGACCATCGCTTCGGCGGCGTCGAGCGTCTTCGGGGCGGCGATCACTGGCGTGCCGTATCTGCGGGAGAAGGCTCCCACCCCAATCACGTGGTCGCTATGTTCATGGCTGAGCAGGATGGCATCTACCGCCTCAGGCGGAACGCCGCGGCCCGCAAGCGTGCTCGCCGCTGTCCGCGCCGTAATGCCGAGGTCAACGAGGAGGGTCGTCGTCGCCGATTGAACCAGCAGACAGTTGCCGCTCGACCCGGAGGCCAAGACCTTCGCGCTCAGCTGGCCCGGCGGGAGACGGGAGGGAACGGCGGTGAGCGTATCGGTGCGGGGCGTCACGTACTCCATTCCAAGCAAGAAGCGCCGGGCACGCGCGTACTCCTCGCCTCGCGGCGGTGTATGCGCTCGATTGTAGTGGACGCCCGGCGGGAACGCGGGCTGCTTAGCGGGCGAGCGCCAGCGGATTGAAGTTGGTCGTCCGGTCGAACGGGTCGCTCCCTTCGAGCCGCTTCAGGCGCGTGACGACCGCATACGTGAGCGGCGTCGCCAGCGCTTCATAAGCGCTCTTGAACCCCCAGTTCGTCAGAATGGTGAGGAAGAGCGCTTCGGCCGGGATGGTTCCCGCAAAAGCGATGAGGACGAAGAGCGTCGAATCGAGCCCCTGACCGACGATGGTGGAGGAGATCGTCCGTGTCCAGAGCCATCGTCCCTCAGTCGCGACCTTCAGCCGGGCGAGGACGTAGGAGTTCGCGAAGCTGCCCACGAGGTAGGCGAGCAGCGAGGCGAGGAGGAGCCGCGGCGTGTAGCCGAGGATCGCTTCGTACGCTGCTTGCGCTTCCCAAAACTCCGGCGCCGGGAGGACGCGCCCGATCGAGAAGACAACGACGGCCAGCAGGTTGCAGAGGAACCCGAGCCAGATGACCCGGCGCGCTGCCGCGTAGCCGTACACCTCGGTCAGGACATCGCCGACGAGGTAGCTTACCGGGAAGATAATGTTCCCAGCGTCCATCACGAGCGGACCGACGGCGATCAGCTTGACGGCCGCGATGTTCGCGGTGATCAAGCTGGAGACGAAGAGCGCGACGACGACGACGAAAGCAAAGGAGTACTGCGGGCGCATTTTCCCTCCCACTCCCACGGTGCCGGCGAAGGATAGCGCGTCACGGCAAGCGGAGGCGCGCGACAACAGGGTCTCCCATCGGGGGGATATCGCCTCCGGGACCGCGAACCGCCAGCCGGACGGCATACTCGCCGGGCGGCAGGCCAGCGGGGAGCGGCACATCCCGCTCGTCGAGAATGCGGTCGCCGGGCTGCCAGAAACTCGTTCGGTACCAGCCGTCGCCGGGATCGCCGCTCGTGCGCGAGACAATGCGTCCCCCGCTGTCGATAAGCTCGACGGTCACCTCGCGGTCATGCCAGCGCAGCCCGCCGGACCACGATGCCCGCCAGTAGAGGTAGATCCCGAGGTCGTCAGGATACCGCTCCACGCGGATGCCGGCGAGAACGAGATCGTTGCCGAAGCGAAGGTCGCGGCGCTCGGCACCTTCCGGCGGCCACGGTCCGTCCTTCCGCACGCGCAGCGGCCCAATGCGCACCGTCTCCCCGACGGGGCCCGCGTCGTCGCGCAGCGTCAGCTCCGCGAAGAGGTAGCCGGGCGCCGGGCTGTCGAGCGGCAGGTCGAGCGCGACCCGCTGTTCGCGCCACTCGCTCGCCGCAAGCACCGGACCGGCAGCGGGGAAGAGGACTGCGCGCTCGGTCACGGGTCGGAAACCCGAGGCGACAAGGCGCACCCTGCCCGTCAGGTCGCGCGGCTGCTCAAGCGGCCGCCACCAGAGGACGAGCGTTGTCTGCTCGCCGACGCGCGGCGTTTCGGGTTCGAAGCGGAAGCCGCCGAGCGCGAGGGCGTCGCCGAAGCGCGCATCAAGGGGGCTGAAAACAATGCCCGTGTCGCCAAGGGTTCGCGTCGGGGAAACGCCGCCGAGCGCCGCGAACAGCGCGGGGTTCTGGCGAGCGAGCACCTCGTAGCGGCCGTTGACGCCGAGCAAGATCCCGATGCCAACCGACACGCCGGCAAGCGCCCCAACGGCCGCATCGACGAGCCGGGGGTGGCGCGCTCCAGCGCGCAGCGCTGCCGCGCCGAGAAAGGCGACGAGCACTGCGAGCGGCGCGATGTCGCCGAGGTAGCGCGCCGTCACATATCGCTGGAGGAGGACGGGGAGGATCGCTGCGCCGGCAAGCGCTGCTAGGCCGGCGGCGGCGGCCAAGGCGCGACCGAACTGCTCCCGCTGCCGCCAGAGAGCGGCGAGGCCGAGCGGCGCGAGCAGGGCGAACGGCGTGGCGACCAGCAGCCCGACGACGGGCTCAGCGCGCAGCTCAGCCGGAAGGACGAGCGGACCGAGCGAGCGTCCCGGCGGCATCGCTGTGAGGAAGGGAAAGCGCTCAAGGAGGGCTGGCGGAGCGAAGAGAAAGAGGACGAGGTTCGGCAGGAGGTAGGCGAGCCCGAAAAACTGGTCGTAGCGCGCGACGAGGTCAAAACCAGCGAACTGGAAGCGAACGCCCGTCTCGACAACCGAGCCGAAACGCGCCCAGTTGTACCAGCCGAGCGCGAGGGCGCCGCCGGCGAGCGGCAGTCCGACCCCAAGTGCCGCGCGCGGCTGCCGCCTCCGCAGCAGCCACAGGATTGTCCCGCTGCCGAGCAGCAGCACGGCCGGCGCGAGCGAGAGGCGGGAGGCGGCCGCGAGCGCCCACGCGGCGCCGGCCGCCGGCCACCACCAAGGCGCGCGGAGCGCCCGGCCGGCGCAGACGAGGCCGGTCATCAGAAAGCACCCGCCAGCGAGGATCGCCGTCTCATAGACGGCGGGGCGGCTGAGCAGAGCAGGGAGAGGATAGGCAAGCCCGGCGACGAGGTAGGCGGCGACGAGGAAGAGCGGTGGCGTGCCGGGGAGGAGCCGGCGCAGCTGCAGCAGCGCCCCGCCGGTTGCCAACGTTAGGCCGAGGGCGAAGGGGAGGGCGAGCGCAGCGTCGGGGACATCGCGCACGTCTGCGAAGGGGGCGGCGAGCGCCAGCAGCGCGGCCGGCGCGGGACCGAAGTAGAGGTAGTACCGCCCGGCGTAATACACCGCGTCGAGCATCGGGTTGTACGGGAAGCGCTGGTCAGGGTCGTAGGGGTTGGCGAGGGCGGCGAGCGCCGTCGGCGGCAGCGTCCGCAGCGCGAGCTGACCGTGGGCGAAGGCGTCGGCTTGCTGGCCGAGGAATCCGGTTGTCCAGCGAAACTCGCGGTCGTCCAGCAGTCGGAACGTGCCCGCTGTTGCCACCGCAAGCTGGACCAGCGCTACCCCGACGACGAGGAGCGTGGCGCCGAGGCGAGCCATCATCCGCTGGCGAGGCGTTCGAAGCAGCGGTCGGTCTTCGCGGCAGCAATGAAGTCATTGAGATGGAGATTGCGGATGGCGTGGGTCCACCAGCTGACTGTGACCGACCGCGCCTCGAGGAGGAGGGTGGGATGGTGGCCTTCTTCCTCGGCAAGGGCGGCCACCGCGTTGGTAAATCGAACGGCGTCGGCGTAGCGGCGGAAGCGGAAGACGCGCTCAAGGCGCGGGATCCCGTCGCGCTCAACGATCGTCCAGCCGGGGATCTGCGGCAGGAGCGCGGCGATCTGCTCCGGCGTTACGGGCGGCGAGTCGGGGCGGCAGGCCACGCAACGGAGTTCGGTCAACGCAGTCATGGGCGTCTCCATTCCGATTATCGCTGCTCGATGGGGAAAAGTTGTGGAGAAACCGGGCAAGCATCATCTCGTCACGCCTGCCTGGATCGGTTAGCATCCGGACAACGGCGGCGGAGGACGAGGTCCGACATGTGTCGCGTGCTGGTAGTGGACGATGACCCGTCCGTGGTGGCGCTCTGCGTGTTCGCGCTTGAGTTTGAAGGGCATGAAGCAGTCGGCGTCACAAGCTTGCCGCAAGCGCTCGACGCCGCCCGCCGCGAGCCGTTTGATGTGCTTGTTGCCGATGTGCCCACGGCCGGCGATGCGCTCCTGAGGGAGGAGAACGCTGTCGCTCCGCTCCCCATCCTGCTGATCGCCGAAGATAGCGTCCGCCTGCTGCAGCTCCTCACGACAGCCAGCCGCAGCGATATCTATGGACTGGCCAAGCCGTTTGATATCGGCGAGTTTGTCGATGAAGTGCAGCGCCTTGCTCACGCTCGCGCTGCCTGAGCGGCATCCCTACCAGGCGGTTTCGGCACGCTCGAGCACGACCTGGTGATAGGTGCGGATGGTCTGCTGAGCGATCGCTGCCCAGGAGAAGCGGGTTTTTGCGGCGGCATACGCATTGGCGGCGCGCGCCTGCGACCACTCGGGATGGTTGAGGGTGTGGAGAATGCCCCACGCCAGCGAGTCGGGGTTATTGGGCGAGACGAGTATCCCCGTTTCATGATTGCGCACCACTTCGCTAAAGCCGCCGACATCGGAAGCAACGACGGGCGTTCTCGCCGCAAAGCCTTCAAGCGCGACGATACCGAACGGTTCATACAGGCTGGGAAATGCCGCGCAGTCGGCGACGACCAGCAGCTTGTCGCGCTCCTCATCCGGAATAAAGCCGGTGAAAATCATCTTTCCATCGAGCCCGAGTTCGCGGGCGCGTGCCCGCACGCTGTCGAGCATTCCTCCAGTCCCAGCGATGACAAATTTCACGTCGGGACGGCTCGAGATGACGCGAGGCGCAGCTTCGACCAGCACCTGCACCCCTTTCTCCCAGACAACCCGGCCGACGTTGAACACTAAGCGCTCCTGCGGCAGCGCCCAGCGTGCGCGAAACGCCGACAAATCGCAGGCCCGGAGCCGGTCAAAAGGGGTCGTGTCGATCCCGTTCGGAATGACATCGATCTTATCGGCCGGCGCGCCGAACGCGGTCTCGACCTCGTGGCACATAAATTCGGTGCAGGTGATCAGCCGCCATGCCTCATAGACGAGCCACCATTCGGCGTTGTGGATAGCGCGCTGGAGATCGGTCGAAAGAACGCCATGGTTGCGCCCCCATTCGGTCGCGTGAATGGTGGCGATGAGCGGGAGCTTGAACGCGTGCTTGAGTTCGATCGCCGCAAAGCTGACCAGCCAGTCGTGGGCGTGGACGAGCTGGAAGCCGCCGAGGGATTGGACAATGGCCCGCCCTTTGGCGGCGAGAACAACGTTCGTCTGCTGAGCGTCGTGAAAGAAGTCGCCGCTCCGGACGTCGGGGGGATCAACGCGGTAGACGGTCATCCGCGTCCCGACGCGCTCTTCGGGGACGCCGCCCGCCCAGCGGGGCGTGACGAGATGGATCTCGATCCCCGCGGCGTCGAGCGCCGGCGTCAGCTCGGAGACGTGCTTGCCGAGACCGCCGACAAGGTGCGGCGGGTATTCCCACGAGAGCATCAAGACGCGCATCAGGACCTCCGGTTGGAAGCGTGGGCGCGATGATCAGCCGGGCTGCGCCGTGATCGGGGAACGCTCGATCGACGGTCGGTTCGTCCAGCGGCCGAGAATGGTCTCAACCTCATCAGTCTGCCGGAAGCCGACCGAACGGTAGAGAGCTTGGGCGACGCGATTGGTCACTTGGGTTGTCAGCGCCACTTCCCGTGCCCCGCGCGCCGCGAGGTCGGCGAGCGCCCCCAGCAGCATGGCGCGCCCGAAGCCGCGGCCTTGGTCGGCGCGGCGCACTGCTAGGCGGTCCAGGTGGCCGCGCGCGCCCCGGACCGTTGACGACGCGTAGCTGACCAGCTCCTCGCCGACCCAGCCGGTCAGCACGGTCACTTCGGGCAGCGCCTCGTAGCGCTCAAAATCGTGGGGGTCGTTCCACCACAGCCACGGGAAGCTGGCGCGGTCGACCGCAATCAGGGCATCGAGATAGCGGGGCTGGTACGGCCGCAGTTCGAGCGGAGCGGGAGACGGCTCGGGCACGCGCAGCGGCGCGAGCACCATGGTCACAATCCGGTCGAGCTCGCTGAACCCGTGGCTCCGGTACCAGCGGCCATCCCGCCACACTTCACTGATGGACGGGACAACGGCTTGGACGCCCCGCTCGACGAATGCTGCTACGAGGCGTTCCACCAGCTGCTGGCTGTTCGCGCCTCGCGCCGCCAATTCGAGGACCGACCCGATCTCGCGGCGTCCGCGCCACCATCCTCCGACCACATACTCGCCGGTGGCGGGGATCCAGAACGATGGCGCATCGCTCGCGGCGAGCTGCCGCGCCAAGGAGGTGGTGTCGTAGTTCGACAGCCACGGGATCCGCAGAAGCGCGACATCAGCCGGTTCAAGCGGCAGGATGCGGTCGCTCATCATCGCTCCCGCTCCGTGTCGGCGGCGAGGCGGAGCAGCAGGCCGAGGAGCACGGAGTTGGTCAGGATCGAGCTGCCCCCATATGAGACGAACGGAAGCGTCACCCCCGTCAGCGGGAGCAGCCGCAACACCCCGCCGACGATAACCACCGTTTGGATGCCGATCACCGTCACCAGGCCAGCAGCAAGCAAGGCGGCAAAGGTCGTGCGTGACTGCAGCGCTATTCGGAAGCCCCGGCCGATGAACACCGCGTAGAGCGCCAGCAGCCCGAGCGTGAAAGCGAGCCCCGCCTCCTCGCCGATGGCGACGAGGATGAAGTCGGTATGCACGGCAGGCACATAGCCCGGCCGGCCGAGCCCGACCCCCGTTCCGAAGACCCCGCCCGAAGCAAGCGCAATCAGCGCTTGGATCGACTGCATCCCGACCCCGCTCGGTTGCCCCCAGGGGTCTAGCCACGCCACAACCCGGCTTTGGAAGACCGGCACAGTGTGATACGCGACCCACACCGCTGTCGCGAAGGCCGCTCCCGCGAACGCGAGGTAGAGCAGCCGGCCGCTCGCTACATAGAGCATGGCGACGAAGATACCAAAGAACAGCAGCGCTGCGCCCAAGTCGCGCTGGATGACCAGCAGCCCGACGGCAAGCCCCCACATCACCAGCAGCGGGATGAGATAGGGAATAGGCGGCAAGGGCAGCGGGCCGAGCCGATAGGAGCCGCGCGCAAGGATCGTGGCGTGCTCATCGAGATACGCGGCAAGGAAGATAACGAGCAGGACTTTGAGCAGCTCCGACGGCTGGAAGTAGATTCCCCCTGCGCCGAGCCAGAGCCGCGCTCCCGAGCCGTTCAGGTCCTGCCCAAAGAGGAACGTCAGCCCGACCAGGATCAGCCCGAGAGTGGCGATGCTGTATTTGAACTGGCGGAGCACGGAAAGGCGGCGCGTCAGAAAGAAGGTCGCTGCGGCGACAGCGAGGCCGAGCACAAGCCAGATCGTCTGGCGCATGCCAAATCCCGCGTCGAGCCGAGAGATGAAGACAAGGCCGATACTGCTCAGCGTCACGACGATCGGGAGCAGGAGCTGGTCGCCGCGCGTTCCCGCGATCGAAAGCGCGCTATGCACCGCGATTGCCGCGCCGAGATAGGCAAGCACCGGGACCATGGCGGCAGGGAGCACTTCCCCATTGCGCGCAGCGCTGGCAAGCGCGGCGCCGCAGAGCCCCACCGCTCCGCCCGTGAGGAGCAGCGCGATCTCGCGGCCGCGCCAACTGAGAGTCATCCGGCACGCTCCAATCGCAGTCGGACCCCGCCGAACTCGAGGAGATCGCCCGGCACGACGACGGTCGCTGTCCTGATGGGTCGACCGTTTACCCGCGTCCCGTTGGTCGAGCCGAGATCTTCCACCCACCACCGCCCATCGACCCGGCGCAGCAGCGCATGCCGGCTGGAAACGGTCTCATCCGGCAGGACAAGCCCGCTGCCCGGTGCGCGGCCGACGGTTGTCTCAGGGGAGAGGGGGAGGATCGCACCGCGCTTCAGCCCGCTGCGCGCGCCATCGACAACGCGCAGGATCGCCCCGGCTGTGCTCGTTCCGGATGCGCCGGCGCGGTTCTGGAGGTCGCGCCAGAGCAGGAACACGATTTGCGCCAAGAAGGCGTACAGCAGGACAACGAAAAGGAGGCGCAATCCAAGAATGCCCACGTCGGAAATCACGGACGCCGCTCCAGGCGAACCCGAAGGGCGGCCCGGCCGAGCCGTACCGAGTCCCCATCCTTCAGCCTCGCGGCGCCCGTCACTCGCCGTCCGTTGACGAACGTGCCGTTCGTGCTTTGGAGATCGACAATGACCAGTTTTCCGTCCGCTGCGCGCAGCTGCGCGTGGTAGCGGGAGACGGAGCGGTCGTCGAGCACGATGTCGTTGTCGAGCGCGCGGCCGAGGGCGGCTGGCAGCCGCTCGACGGGGAGAACACGGTCGCCGTGGTGAAGCGTCGCGCGCAGCGGGGACGGCGGCGGAGCCGGGCGTGACAGCGCGGCGGTTGGGCTCGGCTCGGGACCGAGGCGCTCCGGAAAAGCGCGGATTTCGCGCTTGCCCAAACCGGGCGCAATCGTGATCCGGACTGCCGGCCCGCTCCGTTCGCCTGGCCAACGCTCTTGGATGCGGGCGGCGGCATAGCGGCTGAGCTCGGTTTCGATCACAGCAGTGCGCCCGGCGAGCGCCCGCGCCGCCTCTTCAGCGACCTCGAGACGGAGCGCGGCCGGAGGCGGCGCGTCAGCGGCGAGGTCATCGAGCGCGCGGTCGATCGCCCGGGTCAGTTCGAGGGGATCGAGTTGGCCTCCAAGAAGCCGCGGCAAATCTTGCTCGAAGATGCGCTCGGCGAGGCGCTCGAAGTGAGCAAATGGATTCATGGCAGCGGTCTCGCGCGTCGCCCTCCTCTGTCTCGATTATAGGGTGGCTGCTGGTCTGTCCCCCCGCTGTTCGGCGGGACATGCGCCGGGAAGGACGACGTGCTGCCGCCGGTTGCCGACCGTCGCCAGCAGCCGTGCTATACTGGCCGTGCGGGGAACGGTGAGTTCACTGACCGATATCCAGGGCGAGCGTCCTGCAGCTGCCATGACGCCGCCGCGCCACATCATCGAGCGAGTCGCGCAGCGCGATCCCGCCGGCAAGGTCATCTTCGCTCATGAGAGCGAGGCGGAATTCGCCAAACTCCTCGATTTCTATCAGATCCGCTGGGAGTACGAGCCGCGGTCGTTCGCGATCGAATGGGATGAAACCGGCGCCGTGTCGCGCTATTTCACCCCAGACTTTTATCTCCCAGAGCTTGACCTGTACGTTGAGCTGACAACGCTCCGCCAGAAGCTCGTGACGAAGAAAAATCAAAAGCTCCGGCGCCTGCGCGAGCTGTACCCGGAGATCAGGATCAAGCTGTTCTACCGCCGCGACCTCAAAAGCTTGTTCGCCAAATACGGCCTGCGGCTTCCCCCGAATACTGCTGAGACGCCGTGAGCGCAGGGTCCCATGAACCGCCGAACGGCTATGTCCTCATCGGCGCGCCGCTCATCCAGCAGCGGGTGCGCGAATTAGGGAAGCAGATCGCTCGCGATTATGCCGACAAATGTCCGATCTTCATCGGCGTCCTGCGGGGGGTGGTGGTCTTTCTTGCCGATCTGTTGCGGGCGACAGATGGCCTGCTCTGCGAGCTGGATTTCATGGCGATCAGCTCATACGGCTCCGGCAGCGGGATAGTTCGGATCGAAAAGGACCTAGAGACAAGCATCGAAGGACGGCACGTCATTCTCGTTGAAGACATCGTCGATACCGGCCTGACGCTCCGCTTCATTCTTCGCAACCTTGAAGTTCGGCGCCCCGCCTCCCTCGTCGTCTGCACTCTTCTCGACAAGCAAGCGCATCGCCTCGTGCCGCTGCCGATCCGCTACACTGGCTTCTCGGTAGGGGACCGTTTCGTCGTCGGTTATGGGCTCGATGAGAGGCAGCGTTATCGCAACCTGCCCGACCTGTGGGTGATCGACGTCCCCTAGATCGTTCTGCGGTGGGCGGAGATGACAGCGAGCGCTGTCGGGGACCCATATTGCTTGCGCTGCGTTGAGGGGGGGCAATGGTCCGCACGACCCAACTGGTGGCAGCAGCATATCCAAAGAAGGAGGATGCCCAACGGGCGGCGAATGAGTTAAGGGCGCACGGGTTTGACGAACAGAGCGTTTCGCTGCTCTATACCGACACCGGCTCGACGATGAAAGCCGGCGCAATCGACGGCGCGATCTGGGGCGGCATTTTCGGCGGACTGTTTGGCCTGCTGTTCCCGCCGGTTGGGCTGATCGTCGCGGCGGGACCGATCCTCGGCATTCTTGGGGCGGGCGCAGCGGGCGCGGCGCTCGGCGCGGTCACCGTCGCCGGCCTCGAGGCGGTGATCGCGGCGCTCATCCAAGCTGGTCTGCCCGAGGAAACCGCTGCCCGCTTTGGTCAGATGGTCCACAAAGGGGATGCGCTTCTCGTCGTCCACGCCGCCACGCCCGAGCAGGCAGCGCTCGCCAAAGAGACCCTCGCCCGCCACAACCCGCGCGGTGACGACGCTCCCGACGGCGCGGGCGTTGTCGCTGTCGACGCGAAGCCGGCAGCGAGCTGATCGCCGCCGCGGCCGATATCAGGCTGCCCGGTTGCCGCTCGTCCCCCAGGCCCTGCGCCGCTCTGAGCGAGGGACGGCTCGGCCTTCTCTCCGCCGTTCTCTCTCTGTGCGCGGCGCGCGGCAACCCTGAGCAAAAGGACCGCGCCATCACCCCCGGCACGGGAGCGGGGCTAGCTGCGGACGGGATTGCCCGCCAGCCTGCAGCTGGCTCGCCATGACGGCTGTTTCTGTCCGGCCGCCGGCGACCGAAAGGCGCTGAGCCTGCAGCTCGCAAGGGCGGTGCTGGCGAGCGGCGGCGGGCAAGCCCCGCCCTGTCCCCCGTTGGGAGCCCCGCCGCGCTGGACATCGTTGCGAGCGTCGCGACAGCCGCATACGATCTGGGCGCTGCTTCCGCGCCGGACCGTGTCCATCGTGCGCGGCACTCGCAGCGGCGCGCAGCACCCCGGCCGGCGGGAGCTCCATCGCGCGGCGCTGCAATCAGGTGTCAGCGCGGCAGCCGCTGCGGAACGGGGCTACCCCACCGGCGCGGCCTTGGCGGCCCGGAGCGCGCTCTCGATGGTGGCAAAATCGTGCTCGGGCAGTTGGTGGACATTGCCTTGGAACGCCAACTGCCAATGCGCCGGCGGCCATTTCTTCACCCACTCGAGCTGAGGAAGCAGCGTCTCCGCCTTGACGAACTGGGCAGGCTCCAGGATGACGTCAGGACGGATTGGGAAGCGGAACGGATATTCCTCTTCCGCTTTCTTGCTCGACCAGATCGGCTCGTGGCTTTCGAAGTAGGGCCCGGTGGCGGTCGCAGTGCCGCCGAATGCCTGAAGGCCGGTCAGGTAGAACAGCACCCGATCGCCCGCCTGCACCAACTCAGCCTTCCTGCGATGGCGGCGTTTCATGCCGGCAAGGTCGAACCCGCGGGCGCGCGACACCTCGAAATTGGCAGCGGACGAGACAAGCATCCAATACCGCAGAGGCAACTCCTTCTCCCTAGGCTGGCGATGAGCGGAGCGGCGGCGAAGGCAGCGCCGCTTGCTCGCACGCTGCTGCCCGGCTGCTCCCCGCCCGTCGTCCGCCGCGTCGGAACAGCGCGAATTATATGGGGGCAGCCGGAGGAGGGGAACGCCTTGCGCTGGGGAAACAATTCCGCGCGCGGAGCGCAGGGCGCCGAGGGCGAGCCGGCGCGCCTCGGAAAGTGAGGCCGCGTTAGGCCGGCGGAGACGGGTCGGCTCGCGCGGAGCGGCTCGCTTCCGCTTCCTCAGTGTTGAGGACGATAGTAACCGGCCCGTCGTTGACGAGCGCAACCTGCATCATCGCGCCGAAGACGCCGGTTGCTGTGCGGATGCCGTGCGCGCGCAGGGCGTCGGCGAAGCGGTCAACAAGGGGGGCGGCGAGCTCCGGGGGGCCAGCACCGAGAAAGCTCGGGCGGCGCCCCCGCCGCGTATCTGCAAAGAGCGTGAACTGGCTGACAACCAGCGCCTCCCCTCCGATATCCAGGAGGGAGCGGTCAAACTTGCCCGCCTCGTTCGGAAAGATGCGGAGCGTGGCGATCTTTTCGGCGAAAGCGTCCGCGACCGCCGGCGTATCCGTTGCGGCGACCCCGAGCAGAATAAGGAGTCCTCGCCCGATCGCGCCGACAACGGTCCCATCGACGCTGACGCGCGCCTCGGTGACACGCTGAACGACGGCCCGCACCTCAGGCGGCGGATGCGGCCGTCTCCGACTTGCTCTCCGACGTCGAGTCGCTGGCGGCGCTGTCGCTGCTGGCGCCGTCGCTCCGGCTGCCGTTAGCGTAGTCGGTCTTGTAGAACCCGCTCCCCTTGAAGACAATGCCTGCGGGGAAGATGACCCGCCGGACTGGCGCGCCGCACTCGATGCAGGCGCTGAGGGGCGCGTCGGTGAAGCGCTGCTTCACTTCAAAGCGATGCCCGCCCGATTGACAGGCATATTCGTACATCGGCACGGTGGGCTACCCTCACACAGCCAAACTCAGGTTTCTGGCTGATTGTAGCGAAGCTGCTTCGAGGGCGACGTTGGCAGTGTGTTAGAAACGCGGCCGGGCGCCTGCCGGTTGCATCCAGCCTCCTACGCTATAATCCGGCGACCCAGACGGGGAACCGGACGATGCGGGTCGCAGTGACAGGAGGGAAAGGCCAGCTCGGGCGCCAGGTCTGTCGTGCCTTCGCCGAAGCGGGTTGGCAGGTGCTCGACCCCTTGCTTGACCGCCCTGCCCATGACATCGCGGACCTCGCGGTCGCCGGCACGATCGCCGCGATGCGCCCTGATCTCGTTGTCCACTGCGCCGCGATGACCGACGTCGATGGGTGCGCCCGGGACCCCGACGCTGCTCTGCGGGTGAATGCGCTCGGCACGCGCAATGTGGCGCTCGGAGCGCGCCGCGCCGGCGCAGCGATGGTGGCCATCTCCACCAACGAGGTGTTTTCTGGCACCGCTGACGCGCCCTACGACGAGTGGAGCCCTGTCGACCCGATCAATCCGTATGGCCGCTCGAAGGCGATCGGCGAGGCCTTCGTTCGCCAGCTCGTCCCCGAGTCCTACATCGTTCGCACGGCGTGGCTGTTCGGCCCGGGCGGGAACAACTTCGTCACCAAAATGATCGCGCGCGCCAAAGCCGGCCCGCTCACTGTCGTTTGCGATGAGATCGGCTCCCCGACCTACGCGCCTGATCTCGCGGACGCGCTCGTGGCGCTCGTTCGGACGGGTGCCTACGGCACATACCATCTCGTCAACGAGGGGGTTGCCAGTCGGCTTGAGTTTGCGGAGGCGATTTTCGCGCTCGCCGGGATCAGGGCAGAAGTGACGCCGACGACCTTGGCCCAGTGGTCGCGGCCGTCCCGCGTTCCTCCCTACACCCCGCTCCGCAATGTCGCCGGCGCTGCGCTCGGCATCCGCCTGCGGCCGTGGCGCGAGGCGCTCGCGGTGTATCTGGCTGTCGAGGCGGCGTGACAGTCGCAGCGTCCGTCATCATCCCGAACTGGAACGGCCGAGCCTACCTCCCGACGTGCCTCGGCGCCCTGGCGCGCCAGACACGGCAGGATTTCGAGACCATCCTCGTTGATGACGCCTCGACGGATGACAGCGTCCGCTATGTCGCGGAGGCATTTCCGTGGGTGCGGATCATCCGACTGCGCCGCAACGGCCATTTCGCGCGCGCTGTCAACCTCGGCATCTGCGCTGCGCGGTCGGAGGTGATCGTGCTGCTCAACAACGACACCGAGCCGGAGCCAGGGTGGCTGGAGGCGCTGCTGGCGGCGCTCGAGGCGCATCCTGAGGCCGGCATGGCGACGAGCAAGCTCCTCCTCTTCGACCGGCGGAATGTCCTGCACTCGGCGGGCGATCTCCTGCGGCTCGACGGCCGGCCGGGGAACCGAGGGGTATGGGAAGAAGATCGCGGTCAGTACGACGAGTCGCGCTGGGTGTTCGGCGCGTGCGGCGGCGCTGCCGCCTTCCGCCGGGCGATGCTCGAAGAGGTCGGGCTCTTCGATGAAGCGTTCACCGCGTATTGCGAAGATGTTGACCTCTCGTTCCGAGCGCAGCTGGCGGGGTATCGCTGCCGCTTTGTGCCGGAAGCGCGGGTGTATCATCGTCTCTCGGCGACCGGCGGCGGCCCCCGGGCGAGCTACCTCTGCGCCAAAAACATCATCAACGTGCTTGTCAAGAACATGCCCGCCGAATTGGCGCGCCGGCACTGGCCGAAGATCGTCTGGGCGCAGGCACGGCTGGCGTCTGAGGCGCTGCGCCACGCCCGGCAGCCGGCGGCGCGCGCGTGGCTGCGCGGCCAGCTGGCGGCGCTCGGCCAGCTGCCGACGATGCTCGCCAAACGCCGCCGCATCCAGGCGCGCCGCCGCGTTCCGATCGCGGCGATCGAGGCGCTGCTGGAGGCGGGATGACCGTCTTTCTTTCGGTCGTCATCCCCGCGTACAACGAGGAGGCGCGGATCGGAGTCGCCTTGGAAAAGGTGCGTGCCTACCTCGAGCATCAGCCCTACTCTTCAGAAGTGATTGTGGTTGAGAACGGCAGCACCGACCGGACGGCAGCGATCGTCGAAACGGCAGCGGCGCAGCCGGGCGTGCCAGTGCGCTTGCTGCGCCTCGACCGTGCCGGCAAGGGCCGTGCCGTGCGCGCCGGCATGCTCGCCGCTGTCGGCGAGTATCGCTTCTTTGCCGATGCCGACTTGTCGATGCCGATCGAGCAACTCGCGCGCTTCTTGCCCCCGGCAATCGGCGCGGCGGACCTCGCCATCGGCTCGCGGGAAGCGCCAGGCGCGCGCCGGATCGGCGAACCGGCGTATCGCCATATCATGGGGCGCGTCTACAACCTGATCATCCGCCTCGTCGCGGTCAACGGCTTCGACGACACGCAGTGCGGCTTCAAGATGTTCCGGGGCGAAGCAGCCGACTGGCTCTTCCGCCATCAGCTGATCGACGGCTGGGCGTTCGACATCGAGTTGTTGCTGCTGGCGAAGCGGCGCGGCTACCGGATCGTTGAGGTGCCGATCGACTGGTATCACGGTGAGCAGAGTAAGGTGCGGCCGGTGCGCGATACCGTGACGATGCTGGGCGAGACCCTGAAGATTCGGCTGAATGTCCTGCGCGGCCGTTATCCGGCTCGCGAGCAGAGTACCAGTCCTGGCGCGCAGTGACCACCCCCACCGGCCGGCAATGACGGCGCCTCTGCTGCGAGTGGGGCTGGCAGCCATCGTCGTCTGGCAGCTCAGCGTCGGCTCGCTCTACGCCTTCGCCGTTCCGCCGTGGCAGGCGCCGGACGAGCCCGCCCACTTCAACTATGCGCGCCACGTAGCGCAGACGGGCACGCTCCCGGTGCTGCAAGTCGGCGACTACGACGGACCGTATCTCGACCTGCTCAAGGCGAGCCGCTTTCCGCCCGCGCTCCCGATCGATGGAGTGCGCTACGAAGGGCACCAACCGCCGGCGTACTATGTGCTCGCGGCGCCGCTGACCGCGCTTGCTGGCGCCGCCGACCCGCGCCCGGTCCGCTTGCTCTCGGTGGCGCTCGGGGCGCTGCTTGTCCTCCTCGTCTTTGCCATCGTCCGCACGCTCCTGCCGGCGCGGCCAGACCTCGCCCTGCTCGCGGCCGCGCTGCCCGCTGTTATCCCGCAGCATCTGGCGATTTTCGCCTCGGTCAGCAACGACGCCCTCGCCTCGGTGGCAGTCGCGCTCGCGCTGCTGCTCACGCTGCGCCTCCTCGCTCAGCGCCAGCGGGCGGGGGAGCCGCCCACGCCTCGCCAAGCGGTGGCGCTGGGGCTGGCGCTCGCGCTCTGCCTGCTGACCAAGGTGACGGCCTACGTCGCGCTCCCGCTGGCGCTCGCTGGTCTGCTCTGGGCGGGAGGGCGGCGACGGACGCTCGCGCTCGCGCTGGCACCGCCGCTGGGAGCCGGGCTGTTCTGGGCGGGACGCAACATCGCGCTCTACGGTCCGCTCGACCCGCTTGGCCTCGCCCGCCACGACGCCGTTGTCGCCGGACAGCCGCTCACGGGCGCGTTCACGCTTGCGACCGTGCGGACGCTCATTGGGGTCGGCTTCCAGAGCTTCTGGGGCCAGTTCGGCTGGATGGGCGTCCTGATGGATGGCTGGGTATACGGCCTGCTCTGGGCGGGAACGCTGCTTGCCCTGCTCGGCCTCCTCGCGTTCGCTCGCGATCTGCAGCGCGGCCGCGTTGTGGTTGACTGTGCCGCTCGGCAGGGGCTGGTGGTGCTCGGACTGCTGTTTGTCCTCGTCGTCGCCGGCTTTCTCTGGTACAACCTGCGCTACCTGCAGCCGCAGGGACGCTATCTGTTTGCCGCCATGCCGACGATCGCCCTTGCGCTCGCCATCGGTCTGCGCTGGGTCTTCTCGGAGCGCTGGGGGGCGCTGCCGCTCGGGGCCGTTTACGGCGGCCTCGCTGTGCTCGACCTCTATGCCCTCTGGCGCTACATCCTCCCCCAGCTTGCCGGCTGATGGCGTCAGGAGCCGAGCGCGCGGGGCGTCCCCAAGAGCCGGCGGGCAGACACGTCTTTCCGCCTGCGCGCTCGCTGGTTCCGGCCTTCGCCCTCCTGCGCGCCGTAGATCGTGCCTCCGCGCTGCCGCCCCCTGCGCGAACCAGGCTTCGCGCTCCTGCCGTTCGTTCGCCTCGAGCACGCCGCGATTGCGCCGTCCACGGTAAGTGCCTGCGCTCGGTTGGTATACTGCGGAAAAACCCTGCGCGGAGCGAACGCGATGCAGACTACCCCACACCTCACTCTGGCAGGCGCTCTCTTGCCTCGGGCTGGCGTGGCGACCAAGGCCGCCCTCGCTGTCCTTTTTTCCGTACTGATTGCGATCTCGGCCCAAGTGAGCTTTGAGATCGGCCCGGTGCCGATCACCCTCCAGACCTTGATGGTGCTGCTGACTGGGGCGCTGCTTGGCAGCCGGCTCGGCGCGCTCGCGGTTGCGCTCTATCTCGCGGAAGGGCTCGCCGGCCTGCCGGTCTTCGCCGGCGGAAACAGCGCTTGGAGCGTGGCGCGCACTGGCGGTCCCTACATTCTTGGCAGCACTGCCGGCTATCTCGTCGGCTTCGTCGCGGCTGCCTTTCTTGTCGGCTGGCTCGCCGAGCGCGGCTGGACGCGCACTGTTCTCTTGACCGCCCTCGCAATGGTGCTCGGCAACCTAGTCATCTACGCCCTCGGCCTGCTCAACCTCGCGCGCTTCGTTCCGCCGCCAACGCTGTTCGCCGTTGGGCTGCTGCCCTTCCTGCCGGGCGACGCGATCAAAATTGCGGTCGCGGTGGCGCTCCTGCCGGGGGGCTGGAAGCTGCTCGAGGCGGTAGGACTTCACCCGCGCCGCTGAGACCGTGACGCGCCCGCCGGCGCGCCGCGATGTTTCGAGCGGTCGCCGGCGGCCTACTCGGCGGTGTCACGGCGGCGCTGCCGCGTCGGGAGACGAGGCGGGGTCTCGGAGCGGTCGGCCGTTGGCGGTGCCGCCCCGGTGCCGCTGAGACGATAGGCACGCTCAAGACGACGGGCAACGGTCAGGATCGCGAAGGTCAGCAGCGTCGCCGCCACCGCGATCAGATAGAGTCCCGCGCTGGCAGCCAGGCCCACCGCGGCCATCATCCAGACACTGGCGGCGGTGGTGACGCCGATAATGCCGCGCCGGTCGCGGATGATGGCCGCCGCTCCGAGGAAGCCGACCCCCACCACAACCTGCGCGGCAACCCGGCCCGGGTCCTCGAACCCGTTGCCGCTCGCCCGAAAGCCGACGATCGAAACGATGCCGAAGAGGGCAGCGCCGGAGGAGACGAGCATGAAGGTGCGCAGCCCCGCCGGCCGGTCGCGCCGCTCGCGGTCGAAGCCGACGAGGGCGCCGCATGCCGCCGCTACGAGAAGCCGCGCGATCAGTTCCAGCTCGCTCGGCGCGCTCATGGTCCTCCCGCGTGCGCGCGGGGGCTACGGTTTCGGCGCTTCGGGGAGAGGCGCCGGCGCCGGATGCGCCAACTCGTCGCGCATCAGATGGCGCTCGAGCCAAAGGTGGAGCACAGTAAAGAGATATTTCCGCCCCATCGTTCGGATCGACAGCCGCGAGACCCCCGCCGTTCGACCATACCAGTTCACCGGCACAACCGCAAAACGGTAGCCCCGATTCATCGCTTTCAATGGCAGCTCAACCGTCATGTTGAAGTGATTCGCAAGAAGCGGCGAGATGTCGCGGATCACCTCGGCACGAAAGCCTTTGAAGGCGTTGGTCATGTCGTTGTAGCGGGTGCCGAACAGCACCTGAATGAAGGTGTTCGCAATCCGGTTCACGATCAGCTTGTGGAGCGGGTAGGCACGGACGATCGTCCCCCGGGTGAACCGTGTTCCAAAGACGCAGTCGTAGCCCTCGGCCAGTTTGCGGTAGTAGGTGACGATGTCGTTGGGATCGTCAGAGGCGTCGCCCATCGCGATGACGACACAGTCGCCGGTGATATTCGCCAGTCCGTCGCGGATGGCGCGCCCGAAACCGCTCGGCGGCTGGCGGTGGATGACGCGCACAGTCGGCAGCTCTGCCATCAGCCGGATCGCAATGTCGGCGGTGCCGTCGGTCGAGTTGTCGTTGACGAGGATCACTTCGTGGGGAATGCCGGCAGCGTTCAGCGTGGCGACAATGTCGCGCACGGTCTCGCCGATCACCGCCTCTTCGTTGTGCGCCGGGACGACGACCGACAGCTTCATCGGGCTCGGGTTCATCGTCTCACCCCCGCAAGCGCGGCGCAAGATACGACCGGAATAATGCACGAACTGCCTCCGGCGCGAACGCCTCGGCCCGGCGCTTGCCGGTGGCGATCAGCCGGTCGCGCAGCGCTTGGTTCCGGACGACGAGAGCGATCAGCTCAGCGATCACCGGCATCTCCTTTCGATGGACGAGGATCCCCGCCTCGCCAAGCGTATCCGGAACAGCGGTTGCGGCGTAGGCGATGATGGGTACGCCGCTCCACATCGCTTCGACCAGCGGGACCCCGAACCCCTCATGCTCCGACATGCAGAGGAAGACGTGGGCAAGCTGGTAGTAGGCGCGGAGTGCCGCATCGGAGACGCGGTCGGTGAAGATGACGTCTTCCTCGACGCCGAGGTGGCGCGCGAGGTGGTCCAGCCAGCGGCGATAGGTCGGCGCCAGCACGCCGCCGACGACAAACAGCCGCGCGCTGGGGTCGATCCGCTTGTAGGCGGCGAGCGCTTTGATGGCGTCCTCCTGCCGCTTGTGCGGAGCGATCTTACTGACCGTGAGCAGGTTTGTTCGGCCGTCGTCGTAGTCTGCCAGCACTGCCGGGTCAGGCGGGACCGAAAACCGCTCCGGGTCGAGCGGGAGGGGGAGCACGGCTGTGTCGGGATAGCCGGCGGCTTGGAGCTCGCGCCGGCTGTACTCCGAGTTCGCCATCGCGAATTCGACCGCAGCAAACGAGCCGAGCTCCCACCGCCCAAGCTGCGTCATGCTGATCGCCTGCAGGTCGGCGCCGTAGAACAGCTCGGGCGGCGTGATGTTGTGGTACATCATGTACATCGGTCCGGGCAGCCGGCGCGCGAGCGCCGACACCGGCGAGCCGATCGAGAAGTGCCAAATCACCCGCTCGCGCTTGGCCGGGTCGACCTGCAGCTCATGGTACGGCCGCACCTCGTCCGCAAGGTCCGCGGCAATCTGTTCGGCATAGATCTCTGAGCGCGCGCCGGCCTCGCGCAGCCAGCGGCGCAGCGAGAAGGCGAGGTCGGTCACGCCGTCGCCGCGCACGGCGCCGACGGTCAGTTGGTGCACGGTCCAGCCCTCAGCCCAGCAATCGCGCATAGCGGTCGATCAGAATGCGCCAATCGTAGTTGGCGAGCACATAGCGCCGTCCTGCTTCCCCCATCCGGTCGGCCTCGGCGGGGTGCTCGAGCAGCCAGTCGAGACAGCCCGCGAACTCGGCGAAGCCGCGAAACGGCAGCCCGCCGCCGCTCTCGCGGCAGTGCTGCGCCATCACCGCGCTCTCCGCATTGACGAGGACTGGCCGGCGCTGCAGCCAGCTCTCCATGAGGACAAACGAGAAACTTTCGTTCACCGACGGCTGGACAAGGGCGAGCGCAGCGGCGCAGCCGTCGGCCTTCTCTTGCTCCGAGATCCGGCCGATATCAATGATCTTGCTTCGAAACCGCCGCGGAATGGCGACCGCGCCGCTGCCGGCAAGCACGAGCGCGGGGCCGTCGGGGCGGCGCAGCAGATAGCGGACGACGTACTCGATGAGCAGCGGGGTGTTCTTCGTCCGGTCGCGTCGTCCCACTGCGAAGAGGAACGGCCCGTCAATTCCGAACCGGTGCCGGAAGCGGTCCGGGTTGCCCACCGGCGAAGTGTCAACCCCGGCGCCCCACAGCAGTAGGGTGTCATCTGGCACGCCGTACAAGCGTTGGATGAGGTCGCGCTCTGGCTTCGTAAGGGCGATCACGCCGCGCACGGCCCGAAAGACCGGCGTCCAGCAGCGCATCCGCGCGTAGCCCTCGTCATGGAGCGCCGGCAGCAGATAGGTGGACGCCGGCGCGATCTGGGCGCCGAAGTAGGTCGTGCCGAACGGATAGGGGATGAAGATGAACACCGTCTGCTCGCGCTCGCGGATTGCGCGGTAGAGCGCCTCGCTATTGACACTCTGGCGGAAGTAGGCGATCTCTTCCGCCGGCGTGAGGCGCCGGCCGGCGATCAGCCGCTCATTGAGGGCGCCGAACGTTGTGATCGGCGCGCGGTCGAGCGGGAAGCGGGTCACTGGCACGCCGTTTTCCATCGTCGTGCCGGGACGATGGTAGTCCGTGTTCCAGCCGGTGAACAGGTCCTTCGCGGTCGTCGTCAGCACCTCGACCGGCAGCCCGGCGGCAGCAAGCCGTTCGGCGGTCGTGCGGCAGACCTGCTCTGCGCCGCCGAGGATGTCGGTTCCGTACCACGGGGGGACAAAGGCGATCCGCTTAGCGGCCGGCATCAGCGTCGAGGCGGGCGCGGAGGGCAGCGATCTCGTCCTGCAGCCGCCGCTGGTCGCGCCGGATCGCTTCTTGGTGGGCGATCACGCGCGCCAAGAAGGCGATCAGCTGGCCGATGACTACCCGCTGCCGCGCTGCCTGGATGTTGTCATAAAACACGGCGAGCTCATGGGCGGCTCGCTTGAGGCGCGTGATCATGCCGCCGACGAGGGGCACGGGGCTCGGGCGGACCTCGACGTGGAGCGTCAGGTTGCGGGCATCGTCCTGGATCTGGTCGAGCATGAAGGCCCATTCCGGGTCGATGCGCAGGCGCTCGATCCAGCGGGCATCGCCCGTGTCATCATGGCCGAAGACAGGCAGGTCAGCCGCCCACTCCTCGGCGGAGTAGCCCCGGGCAGCCAGCCCGGCACGCACCTCGGCGAGGATCGCCTCGACGTCGATCGCGTCGTCGCGAATTTCAATCACGGCCTCGGGAGGGCATGGCGCTCTCGCGGGCTCAGCGGGAGCGGCCGCGGCGGCATTCGGCGGGACAGCCCCTTCTTCCGGCGGCGCCGGACGGGGCTGCGCTGTGCGTTTCTTCCTCGGCATAGCGGCCGCAATTGTAGTCGAGAAGGCGCGCGCCCTTCTCGGACTAGCGCTGGGCAGCGGCGCGCGCTTTTTCTGCTCCCAAGATCGGGCCTACTCCAGCTTGACCACCGAGTCGAGGTTCCAGAAGAAGGGCGTGGGCAGGGTCAGCCCTTGGAGCTTCTTGCTGGTGATGGTGATCGTGGGGACGACGACCAAGAAGATCATGCTGACGTCGTCGACATGCGCTCGGTTGGCAGCACGCAGGAACGCTGCTCGCCGAGCGGGGTCGGTCTCCGCTTGGGCAGCCCGGTAGTTGTCGTCGAACCCGGGGGCGCACCAGATCACGTTCGCTGGGGGCAGGTCGCACGTCATCAGCCCCCGTTGGAGGGAGAAGAAGCCGTTCGCGTCGCTGATATTCGCCGCAACCATCTCGTTGCGGGTGCGGCCGCCCCGCGTGAAGAAGATATCGACATAGACGCCGAACTCCTGCTCCTCGATCCCAACCTCGACCCCCACGTCGCGAAGATAGCTCTGGACGGCCTGCATCAGCGACGGCAGGAAGAAGGCGCGAGTGTAGTCGATCGGCCCCTGGACCTTGAAGCCGTTGGGATACCCTGCTTCGGCGAGCAACTGCTTCGCTCGGTTGACATCGAAGGGATAGGGGCGAATGGTCTCGTCATAGAGCAAGCTGCCGGGCGGAGCCATCTGGCCCGTCGGCTGCGCGTATCCCCTGAAAATCGTCCGCGCGATCGCTTCTTTGTCGACGGCATAGTTCAGCGCTTGGCGCACGCGCTTGTCCTGCAAGGGCGAATTGCGCCGCTCGATCGCGTTCCGGTCGAACCGGAAGGACTGGACAGTGGTCAGTTGGACGTCGACGTTCAGCCCTTCCCGCTTGGCTTGGTCCGCCTGATCGCCGCTGAAGGGGCCCACAGCGATATCGATCTCGCCCGTGCGAACGCCGGCGAGGGCGACGGTGGTGTCGGGCACCGAGCGCCAGCGGATTTCGGTGGCCGTCGGCTTCCGGTACGGGTGCTCGTAGCCGGCACGGCGGCGATAGATGATTTCGTCAGCCGTGCGGAACTCGACCAGTTCGAATGGACCGGTGCCGACCGGCTTCGTGGCGAAAACATCGCGGCCCACCTGCTGGTAGTACTTTTGAGGAAGGACATAGAGATAGGGCGCAACGTACAGGACACTGACATCGCGCTGACGGGTGAGCAGGTCGACCGTAAACTCATCTACCTGGCGCGCCCGTGTCACGTTCGGCATCAGCGGCCGCTGCGGCGTGTTCGTGTCGATAAACAGGTTGACGGTGAACTCGACATCCGCTGCCGTCATCCGGTCGCCGGTTGAGAATGTCATGTCGCGCCGCAGCGTGAAGCGCCAGCCGCTCTCGTCGGGCAGGAGCTCCCACCGTTCGGCGGCCGCCGGCTTGAGGGTAAAGTTGGGACCAAAGTCGATCAGCGCGTCGAATTGCGCGGAGAAGATGTGCATGCGCGCCGCGACGCTTTCGGGGCTAGCGCTGGCGGGCAGCCCGGCGTCGGCGCCGCGGATGACCTGGACGGCGGCGCGACGACCTTCTGCCGGCGCTGCCGGACCTCCTGGCGGGGCCGGAGCAGGCGGCGCGCAGGCGCTCAGCACGAGAATGCACACAAGACCGATTGTTGGGGCTCCTGCTCGCATCGCGGCGCTCCTCTCCCGTTGCGCGAGACTTCGGTCCGCATTCTACCAAACACTGAATGCCAAGCCGGCCTGCTCGGCACGCCCGTTGCGGGGGCTTGCGGGGTCAAGTCGCGCCCCCGTCACTCGCGGAGCAGGGCAGCGTATCGCGCAAGGATCGTCGGCCAAGCGAAGCGGCGGCGGACGTAGGCGCGACCGCGTTCGCCGAGGGCAGCGCGGATAGCCGGGTTCGCTCGGAGATAGTTCACGAGCGCCGCGAACTCAGCGTAACAGCGGAACGGGAGGCCGCCGCCGCTCGCCAGCGCGAAGTGGCGCGTGACGGCGCAGCGATCATTGACGAGCACGGGGGTCCCCTCAACCCAGCTTTCCATCAGCACGAGCGAAAAGCTTTCCCGCACCGACGGCTGGACTGTTGCGAGCGCCGCGGCGTAGGCATCGCGCTTCGTCTCCTCGTCGACTGTGCCGAGCCGAACGATGCGGTCGCCGAGCTGAACCGGCAGCCGGGGCTCGCCGGGACCGGCGAGCACGAGCAGCAGATCATCGTGGGCGAGCGCGTAGCGGACGAAGTAGTCGAGCAGCAGCGGCGTGTTCTTTGTCGGCACCAGCCGGCCGACGTAGAGCAGGAACGGCCGGTCGATCCCGGAGCGCGCGCGGAAGCGCGCGGCGTTGCCGCGCGGCTCGGTCTCCACCCCCGCCCCCCCCAGGGGCAGCGTCGCGTCCGGCAGACCGTAGAGCGCTTGGATGAGGTCGCGCTCCGGCTCGGAGAGGCAGATCACTCCGCGCACCTGGGCAAACAGTTCGCGAAACGCCGCCATCCGCGCGTAGCCCTCGTCGTGCAGGCAGGGGATGATCCAGCTGCGCTCCGGTGCGAGCTGGGCGCCGAAATACGTCGTGCTGAAGAAATAGGGAAGGAAGAGGAAGCAGTAGCGTTCGCGCTCGCGCGCGATGTAGCGGTAGAGGGCGTCGCTGTTGACGAACTCGGCGAAAAACTGGCGCTCCTCCTCGGGGGTGACGCGCTCGCCTGCGACCAGCCGCTCGTTGATGGCAGCGAAGCGGTGGGGGTGTTGGGCGCGGAGCGGAAAGCGGCGCACCGTCACCCCGTTTTCAACGCGGGCACCGGGGCGATGCCAGTCCTTCCACCAGCCGCTGAACTGGTCGCGCGCGCAGGTGGTCAGCACTTCGACCGGCACGCCCGCCGCCGCAAGGCGCTCCGCTGTCTGCCGCGCGAGGAGTTCCGCTCCCCCAATCGCGTCGGCGCCATACCACGGCAGGACGAAGGCGAGCGCGCGGTCCGCAGGCGGTCGGGCAGCGGGGCTGTCCCTGTGCAGTGCGGCGAAGCGTCGGGCGAGCGCGGCGAGCGCGGCGTTCACGCTGCCACCTCGCGGTAGACGGCCTCAACGCGGTCGACGACGGCTTCCCAGGTGTGGCGCGCAAGGGCGCGGGCGCGGCCGGCGGCCGCGAGGCGCTGCGCCTGATCGGGGTCGGCGAGCAGTTCGCGGATTGCGGCTGCGAGCGCTGCCACGTCGCCAAAAGGGACGAGGCGGCCGGTGACGCCGTCCTCGATCACTTCGGCGGGCGCGCCGGCGGCGGCGCCGATCACTGGCAGGCCGGCAACCCACGCCTCGCAATAGACGATGCCGAACGACTCGGTGCGCGAAGGCAGGACGAGCAGCGTGCCGGCGGCGAGCAGGTCGCGCTTCTCCGCGTCGGAGATGGGGCCGAGGACGCGGCAGCCGTCGGCCGGTCCAGCCGCGAGGGCAGCGTCGAAGGCGGGGGTGCGCTTGCCGGCGACGACCAGCGTGACGAGGCAGCCCTCCGCGCGGAGGCGGCGCACTGCGGCCAGCAGGTCGAGCGCGCCCTTCTCGGGGAGGGCGACGCCGAGGAAGACGACGATCGGCCCGGCGATCCCATGACGCTCGCGAAAGCCCGCCCCGTCGCCGCCCGCAACCGCCGCGGGGTCGACCCCTGCTCCTCCTCGCCGGATCGCGCGCCGGGGTACCCCCAGCCGGGCGAGCGCCTCGCCTTCCAACGCTGTCTGGACGAAGACCGCGTCAGCGCGGCGCATCAAGTCGATCTGGTGAGGGAGGGTGTAGTGGCGGCGGATCTCCCAATCCTCGGGACGGCCGAGGTGAGCGAAAGGGGTGACGAGGAACGGGATGCCCTGCCGCGCCGCGAACCGTTGCGCCCAGATCATCAGGGAGTCGTACGGCGCGCAGCCGGCATGGACGAGATCGAACCGCGCGCGTTCCCAGCGCGCTCGCCACGCTAAGCTGGGGACGAACGGCGTCAGCGACGCAATTGTCCGCAGCAGCGGGAGGGTCCCCGGCAGCGGCGCGAGCGTGATCGCCAGCCAGCGCAGCCGGTGATACGTTGCGGCGGTCGGCCCGAGGCGCCGAACCCGCGCCCGCCAGACCGGGATGCCGTTCACCCGCTCCTCGCCCGCGGGAAGCGCAGGGGCGCTCGGCGACCAAAACCGCTCGATCTCCAGCGCGTCGGTCGTCCAGACAGTCACCTCATGACCGCGCGCCGCTAGCCGCTCCGATAGCTGCTGAAAGACGAGCTCTGAGCCGCCGATCGCCGGCGGGTAGCGCTGGATCACGTGGAGGATCTTCACCCGACCAGCTCCTCGTAAACTGCAACCACGCGGCCGACGACCTTCTCCCAGGTGTAGTCGGCAAGCGCTTTCTCCCGACCCCGCGCCGCAAGGCGCGCCGCCAGCGCCCGGTCCGCGATCAGGGCACGGATGGCCTCGGCGAGCGCCGGCACATCACCGAACTCCACCAGCCGGCCGGTGACGCCGTCCTCGATCACCTCGGCGACGCCGCCGGCGCGCGCGGCGACTGGGGCGATCCCGGCGGTCCATGCTTCAAGGAAAACGATCCCGAATGAGTCGGTCCGCGACGGCATCGCGAACACGTCGGTAGCAGCGAACAGGTCGCGCTTGGCGTCGCCGAGGGTCACGCCGAGCAGCCGGCAGCGGCGCGTCACGGTCTCCGGAAGGGCCGCCCAATAGCGCTCAAAGTCGCCGTAGGTCGGGCCGGCGAGCGCCAGCGTTGCGGTCAGTCCCTGCTCCCACAGCCGGCGCATCGCCTCGACGAGGTGGACCGCGCCTTTGTCTTTGGCGACCGTGCCGAGAAAGGTGACCAGCGGCCCCTCGACCGCGTGCTGGCGCCGGAACCGCTCGCGGTCGCCGCCGAGCACCTCAGCCGGCTCGACGCCGACGCCGCCGCGCCGGATCGCGCGCCGCGGCACCCCGAGCGAGGTCAAGAACTCCCCTTCTAGCGCCGTCTGAACGAAGACCGCGTCGCAGCCGCGCAGCAGCGCAATCTGGTGGGGCAGGGTGTAGTGCCGGCGGACAGCGGCATTGTCCGCTTCGCCGAGGTGAGTGAAGGGCGTCATCACGAACGGGATGCCCCGCCGGCGAGCGAGTGCCTGCGCCCACGCGACGATAGCATCGAACGGAATGTTGCCGGCGTGGATGAGGTCGTAGCGCTCGCGGGTTGTGGCGAGCCGGAGCGCCAGTTCGGGAACGAAGGGCGTCGCCGCTGCCGCTGCCAGCGCGAGGCGCTCCCCGCCGGGCGCGCGGCCGAGCAGGCCGACGAGCCGCCGCAGCGCGGGGTACGTGAGCGGCGACAGCGGCAGGTGGCGCACCGGAAAGCGCGTGACGGTGACGCCGTTCAAGCGCTCCGTTCCCGGCGAGAGGCGTTTGCGGGCTGGTTGCCAGAAATATTCGAGGTCGTAGGCGGTGGTGGTATAGACCGTCACCTCATGTCCGCGGGCTGCCAGCCGCTCGGACAGCTCCTGAAAGTAGCGCTCGGACCCGCCGACGTAGGGCCAATAGCGCTGGATGACATGGAGGATCTTCACTGGCAGCGCGGCCTCATCCCGCGAATTGGGCGATCGCCGCGAGGTACTGTTCGGCGACGGCGTCCGGCGCGAGAGTGACGGCAGCCCAGCGCCGTCCCGCCTCGCCCCGCGCTGCCCGACCGGCCGGGTCGAGCGCCAGCGTCCGCAGCGCGGCGGCGAGCGCCTCTTCGTCCTCGGGCGGCACAAGGGTGACGGCGTCGGGCGGCAGTTCGCGGAACGCGCCGACCGCCGAGGCGACCAGCGGCGTGCCGGCTGCGAGCGCCCGCAGCGCCGCGCCCGAAGTCTCGCCGCGGGTGGGCCAGCGCAGGGCGATCGCAAGATCGACGGCGGCGAGCGCGCGGCCGAAGTCCCGCCAGCTCACCCGGCCGGTCACGAGTGTCCGCTCGCGGACGCCGGGCGCAGCGGCCGCCAGCGCCGGCTCGAGGGCGCCGCCATCCTCCCCCACGATCACCAGCCGCCAGTCGGGCAGCTCCGGCGCGAGGGCGTTCAGCGCCCGGACAGTTGCGTCCAGGTGCTTCTCGGGCGTGACGAGGCCGAAAACGCCGAACAGCAGCGCCTGCACCGGCAGGCCGAGCGCCCTGCGCGCCGCCGCGCGGTCCAGCCGGGTCGGCGGGGCGACGAGATGGGGCACAACCGCGACCTGCGCCTCCGGACGACCCTGACGGACGAGGGCAGCGGCAGCCTCGCTGTGGACGATGACGCCGAGGCTGGCATCGACGACCCGGCCCGTCAGCGGCCACGCTTCGGCGACGACGCCGCGCACGCGATGGAGGGCCCCGCGCGCTGCCCGGCCGCCCGCGACGCCGTGGCTGTAGAGCATCTCGCGGATATAGCCGGCGCCGTCGCCGCGATGTTCGGTGATCGCCGAGATGAAGTGATGGATGACGGGGTCGTGGAGGACGACGACGCCCGGCCAGGCGAGCGCAGCGCGGTAGGCCGGCTCGTGAGCGAGGCTGTTGCCGAGCTGATAGAGCGCAACATCCCAGCTGTTCGCGCCGGCGGGGCCGCGAAACTCGGCAACCGGCTGCCACGGGATAGCCGCGCGGGAAGGCAGGCGCGGGGGATGGGCCGAGTAGAGCGTGAGACGGCAGCGGGCGGCGAGTGCCGGCGCGAGCTCAGCGCTGTAGTCGGCGATGCCGGTCGGCTCGGGGGGGAGGGGCGTCACCATGGCGAGGCGCATCATGCCTCCTCGGCGGGCACGCGGCCGTCAACCGCCGGCGAGGCGTGCCGGCGTGCTGCTAGCCGCGCCTGCAGGAGCGCGAGGCTGCGCCGCAGCTGGACGAGGTCGCGGTCGAGAGCGGCGACGATGGCGTCGCTCTCTTCGCCGCGGCGAGTGAGCTCGCCCAGCAGCGCGCGCACCCGGGCAGTCTCGGCTGCAAGCTCCCCAAGCCGCTCCTCGAGGCGGTCATCGCGATCGTTGAGGGCGGCGAAAGCCGCTTCGAGGGAGTCAACGAGCGCGACCAGCCGGGTGAGCAGCTGCTCGTATTCCGCCTGCCACGCTTGGAACGTCTCAAGGACGGGGAGCATCGACCAGCGGACAACTAGCCAACTGGCGGCGCGCGCGAGGGCGAACGCCCGTTCCGGAAGCGAGCGCGCGCTGCGCCACGATGCCGGACCAAGCGCCGACCAGCCGCGCAGCAGAGGCAGCAGCGTCTCGTTGAGGGCGTGCGCGTGTGCCGGATGAAATGCGCGGCGGTGTCCGGCAAGGCGGCTCGGCGGCGGCGGCGGCTCAAGGCGGAGCAGGCGGCGGTAGTGGGGCAACACGTCTGGGCGAAGGCGTTCAACCGCGCTCGCGAGCTCCCGATAGACCGCGGTCAGTGCTGCCTGCTCGCGGGGCGAGCCGAGCGTCGGGTAGCGGGCGGCCTCGGCGGCGACAAAGGCGCGCCACTGGCCTGTCGCGAGGTGCTTCAACTGGTAGCGCAGCCGGCCGCGATGATAGGCGGTGTAGTAGCGGTCGCTGTTGCGGCCGAGAGACGCCGACTCCGAATGGACTGCCACCGCCTCAGGACGGTAGACCACGCGCCAGCCGGCCTCGCGCAGCCGCCGGCAGAGGTCTACTTCCTCGAAGTATCCCGGCCAAAACTGCTCGTCGAGCAGCCCGACTTCGTCGAGCGCGGCGCGCCGCACGCCGAGCACCGCGCCGGTCACATACTCCACATCGCGCGGCGTGTCGTGCTGGCCGGCGTCGATCTCGCCGTAGCCGTAGTGGTGGCCGAGGGCGAGCGGCTGGTCGAGATAGCCCCCAGCGTGCTGGAGCGTCAGGCGATCGGGAAAATACAGCTTTGCGCCGACCGCGCCGATCCGCGCGTCCTCGGCGAAGGCAGCGGCGACCCGCTCGAGGCAGTCGGGGTCGAGGACAACGTCTTGGTTGAGCAGCACGACAAGCGGCGCGCGTGCGGCGCGGATGCCGACATTCATGCCGCCGGCGAAGCCGAGGTTGCGCTCGGTGCGGAGCAGCGGCAGCTGCGGGTAGGCACGCTGAATGAGCGCGGCGGTGTCATCGGTCGAGGCGTTGTCGACAACGATGATCTCGAGATCGCGCAGCGTTTGCGTCAGCAGCGCAGTCAGGCACGCCGAGACGAACGGCGCGCCATTCCAGAAGAGAACTATGGCGCTGAGCGCTGGGGTGACAGGTTGGGTGCGTATCGGTCGGGCGTTCAGGGGCGCCCCCAAGCGGCCGCGTTGGCCGGCCGGAGTATAGCAAAGGCGCGCCCTCCCCTCGCTTGATCGGCTGCCCTCTGCCGCCTACACTCCCCCTCCGACACTAAGGCGCCAACCACGGAAGGTAGCCGGGCGACGGGTGGCGGGGATCACGTCCTCACGAGAATTGTGGCTCCGACTCGTCGTCGGCTTGCTCATCAGTGCTGGCGCGATCGCGCTCACCCTTCGCCTCGTCGACCTTGAGGAAGTGACAACGACCCTGCGCTCCACCAATCCAGTGCTGACGCTCGCGGCGCTTGGCTCCTTTCTCCTGACGACCTACGCCAAAGCGGCGCGGTGGACTGCGCTCTCCGGGCTGCCCCAACGGGCCAGCCGGCGCCTGCTGCCCGGTCTCGTCATCGGGCAGTTGGTCAATACCCTCATTCCCGCGCGGCTGGGCGACCTTGCGCGCGCCGTCGTCGCCGGCGAGGCGACCGGCCTCGGCAAAGCGTTTTTGCTGGGGACGGTCGTCCTCGAGAAGCTGATCGATGGGCTGTGCGTGCTCCTCGTTGCGGCGCTTCTCCTGCCGTTTCTGCGCCTGCCGGAGTGGCTGGTGGCGAGCGGACTTGAAGCGGCTCTGGGTGTTCTTCTGCTCGGCGCCGGAATCGCGACGCTGCTGCTCGTCGGCGACCGGCTTTTGGCGCTCGCTGCCCAGCTCCTGCGCGCCGTTCCCGGTCGCTGGAGCGCTCGCCTCACGCGCGCTCTCGCCGACGCCATCCGCGGTCTGGGCGGGCTGCGCACTTGGCCGCAGCGCTGGTGGGTGAGCTGGTGGTCGTTCGTGGCGTGGACCACGATGATCGCCACCAATGTGCTGGTCTTTCAGGCGGTCGGACTTGAGGCGGAGCTGAGCGCTGCCGTCATCGTCCTGCTTGCGGTGACCGTCGGCGGATCGGTCCCCTCGGTCCCTGGCCGCGTCGGCGTGTTTCACTCGCTCGTCGCCGCGCCGCTGATCCTGACGGGCGTCGACCCGGCGCGGGCAGTGTCGGCTGCGGTCGTGCTGCACCTGCTCGTTGTCTCGACGCAGCTTGTGCTTGGGGTGCTCTTCATCTGGCGGGCAAGCCTCGACCCGCGCCAGCTCGCGGCGCTGAAGTAGCAGGAATGTCGCCCGCCGTCTTGCTATCGTGTCTTATGGAGGACAACAGATGCCACTGCGTGGTAGCCCTCTGCTCGCGACGGGAGCGCTTGTGGCGTTGGGGGTTTCGCTCCTGGCCGGCCTCGGCGGGTCGACTGGAGCGGCGCAAAGCCCGACGCGGCATTATCTTCCGATCGCGATGGTGAACGACCCGAAACCCCAGAGCTCGCTCGTCGCCGTCTGGCATAAGCCGTTCGCCGACGATGCCGCTGCGGACCGCGCCGCTGTCAGCGGTGCCCGCTACGTGCGCGCGTTTATCGAGTGGCGCAATGTCGAGCCGGTCCAGACGACGCCGCCGACCTACAACTGGAGCCAGTACGACGCCGAGCTCGGCGCGATCATCAGCCGCGGCCTCGAGCCGATGCTGAACCTGACCGACGCGCCCGACTGGGCCGCCTTCCCGAACTGCGGTCCGTTCAAGGATGCCAACGGCCAAGAGCGCTGGGTTGAGTGGGTGAAGGCGACGGTGGCGCGCTACTCGGCCCCCCCGTACAACGTGCGCTACTTCTTGCTCACGAATGAGCCCGACTTCCGGATGAAGAACCCGAACGACCGGAACGGCGGCGGCTACGGCGGCGGCTGCTGGGGGGACAACCCGGCGGCGTTTGGCGCGATGCTCCGCGCCACCTACAGCGCCGTCAAGCCGCTCTATCCTCACGTCTTTCTCGTGATGGGGCCGCTTGCATCGGACGGTTCGAACGCCGACTTCAATCTGAACTTCCTGCAGGAGGTCGTCAACCCGGCGATTGGGAATGCCGGCAATGCATTCGATCTGGCATCGTTCAACTATTTCATCTTCTATCGCCGCAACTGGGAGCAGTACGGCACGTCGGTGATCGGCAAGGCCGAGCGGTTCCGCCAGATCATGGCGTCGGCCGGCGGCGCGAAGCCGGTGATCGTGGCGGAGACCGGCCTCGTCGAAGACGAACTAGGCGCGACCGCCGAAAGCCAGGCGATCCTCGTTCCGCAAGTGCTCACCCAAGCGCTCGCTGACCGCGCCCGCGCCACCGGCGACGGCATCCGGATCGCGACGTGGTTCTCGCTGAAAGATTTCGCCACGCCGAACAACGACTCCGATTGGGGCCTGATCGACCTCCAGAACAACCCGAAACCGGCCTACCGCGCGCTGCGCCAGTGGGTGAACGAACTGCACGGCGCGACGCTCAAGGCGAACCAGAGCGAGCCAACCTACGGGGTCACCCCGCCGGCGGGAGCGCGCCGATGCGACGCCGCGGCGACTGGAGCGACCTTCTTCTGCGACACGCTCCAGCGCTATCTCTTCACCACCACCGGCCCGCACGACAAACTGGTCGTCTGGGTTGACCCGGGCGCGAAGCCGACCACGAATTTCTATTTCAAGACGACAGCGACCCGCGTCATCTCCTATCCCGCGAATGAGGTGTTCGGCATCCGCGACCGCGAGGGGAACCCCGTCAATTTCCCGGTCGTTGGCGGCCAGCTCCAAATCACGGTCGGGGAGAGCCCCCTCTACCTCGACGTGCTCCGAAGATAGCGCGGCTGGGGGCGGCTCGCGGCGGGCGGCCGTTCGTCTCGCGCCTCAGACTGTCCGCAGGAAGGCGAGCATCTCGGCTGCCCACCGGTCGACGGTGTCGCGAAAGCGGCGGCCTCCTGCTGTCTCGACAAAGCGGTGCGGGCCGAGCAAGGCGCGGGCGGCGAGCGTGTTCCGATAGATCTCGTCGTCGCGGCCGACGAGGACAAGGGTCGGGCAGCGGACGGCGGGAAGCGTCGCGCTCATGTCGTAGGTGAACGCTGCCTCGAAGCCGGCCAGTGCGCGCTCGCCAAGCTGCAGGCGCTCGATCACGTCGCGCGTCGCCTCGCCGGGGTCGCCTTCACGTTTCAGGGAGAGCGAGAAGAGCGTCTGAAGATGGCTGCCGTCCTCGGCGGCCGGTGGGGTGCCAAAGCGCCCGGCACGGAGCGCCTCTAAGCGCTGGGCGCGCTCGCGCTCGTCGAAATAGGGAATGCCGCCGAGGATGAGCGCATTCACCTGGGCCGGGGCGCGTGCCGCGAGATCGATGGCAATCGCCGCCCCGGTGTGATAGCCGTGAACGGCTGCGCGCTCGAAGCCGAGCTTCGCGATCGCTTCGCTGACGGCGTCGGCGTAGAGCGGGATGGTGGCGCGGCCGACCGGCGGGGCGGAGTTGCCGTAGCCGAGCGTGTCGAGCGCAACGACCCGACGCTCCACCGCCAGCAGGGGAATGATCGGCCGGAACATGGCGGAGGATTGCGGCGATTGGTGGAGCAGGATGAGCGGTTCGCCGGCTCCGGCGGTGAGGTAATGGATCTGGCCGAAGCGGGTCTCGACAAAGCCGCGCCGGATGGTCATGGCCAAGAGCTCCCGAGAGGCGTCATCCCCAGTTGCAGGCGGTACAGCTGAACATCGCCCCGGACGAAGCGGACCGGCTAGCCGCCCGGCGAGAGAACGCAGACGCAGGCGCCGCTCGGAACGGTGCGCTGATCGGCCCAAGTTGGGCCGCATCCCGAGCGAGCGCCCGCCGCGGGCCCCCTCGCAGTCGTCGACGAGCAGAAATGGGGCGCCCGAGGCCTGCTCGCGCCCAGCCGGCTGCTCGGGCGGCGTGCCGCCGCCGTGAAGCTCAAGGCGCGGGCCGCCGAGGTCGAAGAGAGCGCCCCGCTCGGCCGGCTCGCCGGGCGTGGGGCGAACGTGCTCCAGCCCCCTGCTTTCCTCCCAGAACGCTGCTTCCTGCTGAAGGTTTTCTCCCGCAGGACGAACTCGGTCAGGATTGAGCGCATAGTTCCTCTTCTCTCTTGGCGATGACGGTGTCGGCTGACAGCTATGGTACGCTAGCCACCGATTTCGGCGACGAGGGAATGGGATGGCGCGTGTCCGTCGCGGCTATCTTGCTGCCCCAACTGGGCGAATCCACTATCGGCACGCCGGACCTGATGGGGACGATGCGCCGGCGCTCGTCTTGTTTCACGAGTCGCCGCTGTCGTCGGTCATCTTCGAGCGCGCCCTGCCGTTGCTGGGAGAGCGATTGCGCGTCTGGGCGTTCGATACGCCGGGCTACGGGCTGTCCGACCCGCCCCCGGCACCGCTCGAAATCCCGGAGTATGCGCGTTGGCTCCTCCAAGGGATCGATGCGCTCGGCATCGACCGCTTTGCGGCGGGCGGGGGGCATACCGGCGCTTCGCTCGCCATCGAGGTGGCGGCGCTGGCTGGTCCTGAGCGGGTCTCCTGCGTCATTCTCTCGGGCGTGCCGCTCCTCGCGCCGGAAGAGCGAGCCGAGTACCTTGCGAACTGGGCGCCCGAAATGGTGCTCGACGCTGACGGCGCATATCTCCGCTGGGCGTGGGAGCGCTACCAGCGGATTTGGGGACCGGACGACCCGGCACTCAACACCCTTGCCATCATCCAGCTGCTTCAGGTCTGGGACCGCTACAGCTGGGCCTACAACGCCGCCTTCCGCCACGACCCTGCGCCCAGTCTCGCTACGCTTGCCTGCCCGATCTTGCTGCTCAATTCCGAGGACGACCTGCTGAACTTCACCGACCCGCGCGCGCTGGAACTGGCACCGCATGCCAAGCTGGTGCGCGTGCCGGGTCTGCGCGGGCAGTTGCCGTGGCGCCGTCCTGAGGTGTACGCCGACGAGACGATCGCCTTCATCCTCGGCGAGCCGCCGCGCTTCCGCTCGGCCGCAGCTGCTGAGGAGCGCCGGCCGCTCTAAGTCAAAAACGCTGCTGGTGGGAGAAGGCGGCAGGACGCAGTACACTGACAGTGGCGATGTTCTACGACTTCCGCGCCATCTGGCCGAACGCGCCGGCGACGTGGGTCCGCGATGCCGTTTGGGGGGATATTCCCCTCTATCCCCAAGAACTGACTCTGATCGATAGTGCCGTCTTCCAACGGCTTCGACGGGTTCGCCAGCTTGGCCCGCTGATGTGGGTCTTCCCCGGCGCGAACCATTCCCGCTTCGAGCATGCTCTGGGAGTGATGCATTTAGCGCGGGTGCTGATCATGCAGCTGCGGGCTCAGCCGGCGTTCCCTAAGGCGACCGCAACCGACTTGCGCGTTCTGGTCGCCGCGGCGCTCCTCCATGATGTGGGGCATTACCCGTTCTCGCATGCGCTCGAAGATGTCGAGCGTCCCTGCTCTCTGCCAGACCACGCCGATGTGGGAGCAGCGCTTGTGCGCGGGCCGCTCGCTCCGATCCTGCGGCGGCACTGGCGGGTCGACCCGGAGCGCGTCGCGGCGCTGGTGGCGGCCACCCGCTCGGGCGCGTCGCCGGCGCTCTCCGGCATTGATGGCCTCTGGCTGCGGGTCGTCAGCGGTGCGGTCGACGTCGACCGGCTCGATTTTCTCCGCCGCGACGCGCTCTTTGCCAACGTACCGTACGGGATTGTCGATGTCCAGCGCATCCTCGCCTCGCTGCGGGTCTGGCGCGACGGCGACAGTCCGCGGCTCTATCTCGACGAGAAAGGGATCGGTCCGCTCCAGTCGCTCATCTTCGGGCGCTTTCTCATGTATGGGAACGTCTACTGGCATCACACCAGCCGGATCATCACCCGCATGATCGTGCGGGCGGTAGAAGATGCGCTCGAGCATGGCGACCTGAGCGCTGACGAACTGAGGTGGCTGGACGATGCGACCCTGCTCGACCGGCTGCGGAGCGCTCGCCGCCACGGGCTGGCGCGGCGGCTCGTCCAGCGGATCGAGCGGCGGGACCTCTACAAGCGCGCTGTTGAGATCCGGCCGACCGACCCCCTCTTTGACCCGTTGGTTGCAGTGCAGCGCCGCCCCGGCGGCCGATTGGCGGCGGAGGCAGCGTTGACAGCGTGGGCCTCAGCGGCGATAGGACAACCGGTCCCGGCGGATGGTCTCTGGCTCGACCTTCCGCAGCAGCGCAGCTTTCAGCCGGTCGAAGGCGTCATCTGCAAATCGCCGCCTCCGGGCTATCGCAATCCGGTCCCGTGGGAAGCAGTCTCTGGCCTGACCGCTGCCGATCTCGACCGGCTGGCGCGCTCGGTCCAGCGTGTCCGCGTTCTCGCGAGCAGCCGCGACCTCGCTGACCGCATCAATGAGGTGTGGCAGGCCGACCGGAGCGGCGTCGCGCGCGCGATCGAGCGCGTTGCTGCCTGATCAGAAGGCAGCGCCGAGCGCCTCAAGGAGCGCAAGCCGCTGCTCGGGGCTGGCGGCCGAGAACCACGGATTGGCGTAGATCACCACCCCGCCGCGATCGATGACAAAGACAGCGCGTCGGCTCCGTTTCTGCTCTTCGTCGGCAACGCCGTAGGCGCGGGCGACCGTGAGGTCGAGGTCACTGGCGAGCGGGTAGGGCACGCCGCCAAGGCGCTCAGCGAAGCGCGCGTGGGAGTCGAGGGGGTCGGCGCTGATGGCGACGAGGCGCGCGCCAAGCTCCTCGATCAGCGGCAGGTCCTCGGCGAGCGTCTGCGCTTGCGCCTGACAGGCGGGGGTGCCGTCCTCGGTGTAGAAGGCGAGCACCAGTTTGGCATCCCGCCACAGTTCGCTGCCGACAATCTCGCCGGCTGTCGAGGGCAGACGGAAATCGGGCGCCTGGTCGCCGGGCTGGGGGGGCTGGCTCATCACGTTCGACCTCGTGTCGCGGCCACAACTGCTCTCACCGGGAGACTGGCATACCGATCCCCCTCCGCGCAAGCGCTGCCACCAAGCAGAAGACGCCGCTTCGGGGGAGCCATCGGGCATACCTCGTGGGCGTGGCTCACCGCCGGCGCTCCCCCGGCGGGGGCGCCCTCGTCTTGCCTGCCGCGCTTCGCCGTGAAGCTCGCGCGGCTGAGCGAGGGGGACGGTTGTCCTAGAGAGCAGGGAGCAGCGCGGCCGCATGCTGACGATGGCATGAGCGGCATGATCGCTGCCTGCGGACCGCTCGCGAGGAGATGGTGCCCGCAGTGCTTGCGGCGGGGAAGAGAACGCGTCGTCAGCGCTGTCGGAGCGCGGTCTTCCCGCAGCGGGCCAAGGAAGGCTGGGGACGCCTGCGCCGGGGGGCACGGACCGCTCGCGCTGATGCCAGTGACCGCGGATTGCGTGCCGGCGGGCGCGGCGATTGCCGTGCGGTGGGCAGACGCGCCTTGTGGCAGCGGTCGGCGGCGGCCGGCCACTCCTCCTGCCGACGGGAGGACGGGCGGCGGTTGATGATGGAGCGGCCTGCCGGCAGCGGCGCCGCTCTCTCGCGGGAGGTATCATGAGGCGACGATGGTCGCGGCCGACCTCGCTCTCTACCCTCCTCATCGCCAGCACCGCGCTGTCGCGATGGGCCGGCGCGGCGCGATCGCCAGCCAGTCGCCGCTCGCTAGTGCCGCTGGGCTGCGCATCCTTCAGGAAGGAGGCAACGCGGTCGATGCCGCAATCGCGATCGCGGCGGTTGAATGCGTTGCCCTGCCGATGCTGTGCGGGCTTGGGGGCGACACATTCGCGATTGTCCATGCGCCCGATGGCCGGGTGCAGGCGCTGAACAGCAGCGGCGCCGCCCCGCTGGCACTGACCGCCGAGGAGTTTCGGCGGCGTGGGCTGACCCTGCCGCCGTTTCGGGGCGCGGAGTCGGCGGCCGTGCCGGGGAGCGTGGCGGCCTGGGAGGCGCTCTGCAACTCCTTTGGCACGATGCCGCTCTCGGCCCTGCTGGCGCCGGCGATCTGGTATGCCGAGCACGGCGTGCCGGTTGACGAGCGCCAGGCTGAGGTGATTGCGCTCGTTGCGCCAACCTTGCAGCAGGAAGCTCTGCGCGTCTACCTGCCGCGGGGACGGCCCCCTCTGCCGGGAGAACTGCTGGTCCAGCCGGCGGTGGCCGCCGCCTTGCGCGCGATTGCCGAGGGAGGCGCCGCCGCCTTCTATCGCGGGCCGCTGGCGGAGGCGATGGTCGCCGACCTGCAGCGAGGAGGGTCGCGCTACACGCTCGCCGATTTTGCTGCTCACCGAGCGGAAGTGCTCGCGCCGCTGCGCGGACGGTATCGCGGCTACGAGATCGTTCAGACCCCGCCGGTCTCGCAAGGCGCGGTCATGATCGAGGCGCTCCACCTCCTTGATGGGTTCGAGCTCGCGGGACCGCTTGACCCGAGAACGCTCCACCTTCAGGTCGAGGCAATCCGCCTTGCTTTTGCGGATCGGCGGCAGTATCTCGGCGATCCCCGCATGACGGCATTCGACGTCGCTGCGCTGCTCAGCCCGCAGTTTGCGGCGCGTCGGCGAGCAGCAATCGACCCCCACCGCGCCGGCAGCGGGGCGCCAGCGGGGCCGTTCGATTTTGGCGGCGACACAACGTCATTTGTCGTAGCGGATGCGACGGGCTGGGGAGTGTCGTTCATCCACAGCATCTCGTCGGCAGGGGGTGCGGGAGCGCTCGCAGGAGGAATTTTGCTCAACAACCGGCTTGGTCGCGGCTTCACCCTCGAGCCCGGCCATCCCAACGAACTTGCGCCCGGCAAGCGGACGATGCACACGCTGAACTGCTATGCGGTGCTGAAGGATGGCGTGCTGCGCTATCTCGGCGGCACGCCGGGAGGCGATGGCCAGCCGCAATGGAATCTCCAGGTGATCTGCAATCTGATCGATTTTGGAATGACGGTCCAAGAGGCGGCGGAATGGCCGCGCTGGATGGTCGCTCCGGCGACCGACCCGGTCACGCTTGACGACCCGCCGCGCCTCGATCTCGACGGCCGCTATCCGGCGGAAGTGGTCGACGCGCTGGGGCGCCTTGGTCACCCGGTTCGGCATGTCGCGCCCTGGGACCCAGGCCGCGTCGGCGCGGCAGTGCAGCTTCTGCATTGCGACCCAGAGCGCGGTGTGCTGAGCGCGGGCAGCGACCCTCGCGGCGCCGGGCAGGCGGTCGTTTGGTGATCGCGGCCGCGTTGGCGCACTGCGACTGGTGCGGCGTTGTGCTGCGCAGGCTCCGGATGCGGCGGCGCTCTTCCTGACGCCGCGCAGGGCAAGCGCACCGCCGCATACGGGGGGGGAGGCCGCTCGTTACTCTTCAGCGCGAGCTGCCGGGCAGGGCCGCCCTCGCGCGAGGGAGCGACAGCACAGTACGATTGGTACCAGTTTTGATGAAAGGCGAGAGATGCGGCGTGGGCTCCTCTGGGCGCTTGGATTGGTGACAGCGGCGCTCTTCCTGTTCGGAGCGTGTGGGGTTGGTTTCCTGCTCGGGGTAGCAGTGGGCGGAACAGTCGCCCCCTTCAGCGCTCCTGCTGTCGCTGTTATTGAGGTGACGGGGCCAATCACCAGCGGCGAAGGGGACCCGTTCGCCGGGGGCATGGCGGGCAGCGCCAAGATCGTGCGCTGGATCGAGCAAGCAGCAGACGATCCCCGCGTCCGCGCAATCGTCTTGCGGATCGACAGCCCGGGCGGCGATGTCACCGCCGCGGATGAGATCTACAACGCGGTGGTCAAGGCAAAAGCAAAAGAGAAAAAGGTTGTGGCCTCGTTCGGGTCGATGGCGGCCTCAGGCGGCTATTACATTGCTGCGCCGGCGGACCGGATCGTCGCTAATCCCACCTCAATTACAGGCAGCATCGGCGTCATCAGCGTTATCCCGGATGTCTCTGGGCTGCTCGCGAAGCTCGGCGTGGAAAGCTATATCTTCAAGAGCGGGCCGCACAAAGACAGCAGTTCTGGTCTCCGTCCCCTGACCGAGAGCGACCGCCGGATCTGGCAGTCGATCATCGACGATGTCTACGAGCGGTTCATCGAGGTCGTCGCCAAGGGCCGAGGCATGGACACCGCCACCGTGCGCGCGCTTGCTGATGGGCGGATCTTGACCGGCCGCCAAGCGCTCCAAGTGAAGCTGGTGGACGAACTGGGCGATTTGCCGGAAGCGATCCGAACCGCCAGCGAACTTGCGGGCATCTCAGGAGAGCCGTCCATCCTCACCTACCGCGACCGCGGCTTCTTCGCCGCGCTCGCCTCCTCGTGGCTGCGCCCGCCCTGGAGCGGAACGATGAGCGCGCTTGGCCTCGATGTTCGCGCGCCGGTGCAGTATCGCCTGCTGCCCTGACGCGCCGTACAATCGCCTCCAGAACTTGCCGGAGGCCACGAATGCGCCGCATCGCCGTCCCGCCGACACCGCTCGAGGCGTTCCCCGAGGTCCGGACGCCGCAGGGCACGCTCCGCCGCGTGATCGTTGACGAGCCAGCGGGGCCGAAAACGCTCGTCCTCACCTATCCCCCCGGCACGCGCAGCCGCTTTGCCGACCGCGGCTTCGAGTATCACTCGTGTCACGAAGAGATCTTCCTCCTCGACGGCTACCTGCAATTCGGCGATTGGTATGACTGGAGCGCGCTCGGCTACATCAACCATCCGCCGTACTGGGTTCATCCGGCGGATCAGCGGACAGCGGTCGGCGCGACAATGCTCGTCAAGATTGATGGCCCGGTCGATTTCGGCTTCGAACCGATCCCGCCGAATTGGGACGGCCGCGAGTACTTTGCTGCCGCCGCGCCGACGATCTCCCGAGCCCGCCCTGTGCGCAACGTCATGCTGAACGATATCCCGTGGGAGCGTGTCTCTCTGCCGGACGGGCGCGACATGGGTTTCGAGGCGAAGCATCTCTACGACGACCCCGAAAGCGGCTGGACAACGTGGCTTATGCGTGCTCCCGCCGGCTGGCGGACCCAAGGCGGGCGCATCCGCGAGGGAGGAGAAGAGATTTTTCTCCTCGAAGGAGACCTCACGATCGAGGGGGTCGGGCGGCTCGTCGGCCGCAGCTACTACTGCGACCCCGACAAGACCATCACCGGAAAGTGGACAGAGCGCGGCTGCGTCGCGATCCGCTGGACGCGCGGCGGCGACTATGTCCTGCCCCCAATCCGGTTCTGACGGCTCGTCTCCTCTCAGCAGCGGCGTGTCTGAACGAGAGCGGCAGACGAAAAGGAGGTCAAGCGCGTGGCCAGCTCGCTGGTTCGGAGCATCGATGGGCCGATCATCTCGGTGACCGATCTCGCGCCCCATCGCGCGCTTTTTGAGGGGGTGTTCGGATTGGTGGACCGCGGCGGCGGAACGCTCGACGAGAGCGCGGTGGAGCGGCTGTGGGGCGTTCGCGGGCGCCGAGCCGAGACGCGGCTGCTGGAAACCCCGGGAACGTCAGCTGGAGTGCTCTTCGTTCGCTTTGAGCCCATCTCCCCGATCGCCATCCGCGCCGAGGCAGGACCGACTGACAGCGGGGCGCTCAAAGTTATCGACTTTGCAACCGCGGATTTCTCCGCCGCGCAGGACGCCCTCGCTCAGGCGGGTTTCCCGTTCAGCGCGCCGCCCGCAACCTATGCCGTGGCGAGCGGCAGCCGCTTTACGGAGGGGCACCTCAACGGACCAGACGCGATCACCTGCGCCGTGCTGGCCTTCCACGACGATCCTCTCGGGCGCTTCGCGCGCGTTACCGACCGGCTGTTCAGTGAAATCGTGGGCGTGTCAGCGCCGGTGGATGATCCTGCCTCGGCAGAGCAGTTCTACGCGGCGCTTGGGCTCGGCGTCGTCTACGAGTATGCCATCGGCGACGAGCGCTTCGGCGCAATGATCGGCAAGCGGGAGCAAAGCGTCGTCCGGGGCATCAACTACGGCCTTTCCGAGCGGGAGGTGATGATCGGCATCATCCACTACGGCCTGCCCGCTGGCGCGGCCTCCTCTCTTCGCGAACGCGCTCGGCTTCCCAACCGCGGGTTGGCTGCTCTTCGCCTCGTCGTCTCCTCAGTGACTGCCGCGGCCGCGGCGTGCCAACAAGGCGGAGGGACAGTGCTCGCCCCGCCTGCCGAGGTGACGCTGCCGCCGTGGGGAACGGTGCGGTCCCTCTCTGTCCAAGCCCCGCACGGCGTAGTGCATCACTTCATCGAACGTTAACGTTCTCGCTCTCAAGCGGCCGGCCGTTCCAGACGAAAGAAGCGGTAGAGAGGTCTCACAGGGCGCGAGTGGCGACAGCCCCCGGCTCGCGCAGGTGCGCCAGTGTCGCTGCTCTACCGCCAACCTATTGCTCGCTCGATCACGCTCATTACGGGTGCCTACCTCCTCTATTACCTCTGGTGGCGGGCCACCTCGACCCTGAATGTCGATGTCCTCTGGTTCTCGCTCGCGCTCTTTCTCGCGGAGGCGCAAGGCATTCTCAACTTCTTTCTCTTCGCCTTTATGGTGTGGGATGTGGACTGCCGGCCGCCGTTCCGGCTGCGCTCGGGGCTGACGGTTGACGTTTTTGTGCCGACCTACAACGAGAGCATCGACATTCTGGAAGCGACGCTGACGGGCTGCAATGCGATGACCTATCCGCACACGACCTACGTGCTGGATGATGGGCGGCGGCCGGAGGTGGCGCGGCTGGCGGAAGAGCTGGGGGTGCAGTATCTGACGCGGCCGGACAACCGGCATGCGAAGGCGGGGAACCTGAATGCGGCGCTGGAGAAGACGCGGGGGGAGTTTATTGTGGTGCTGGATGCGGACACGGTGCCGCAGCCGGACTTGCTGGAGAAGACGCTGGGCTATTTTGTCGACCCGAAGGTGGCGCTGGTTCAGCTCCCCCAGGAGTTTT